>DASVQP010000134.1 GCA_036389135.1 Longimicrobium sp. | reverse complement strand
CCGCTGGACGCGCAGACGCAGGCGTGGCAGCGGGCGCGCGACCTGGGGATCAACCCGCCCGGCACGCCGGGGCCGCTGAACGCGATCACCGACGTGGCGGGGGTGGAGGTGGGGCACGCGACGCTGATCCGCGGCGAGGGGCGCCTGGTGCGCGGGCAGGGGCCGGTGCGCACGGGGGTCACCGCCATCCTCCCCCGCGGGCGCACGGGGCCCGACAGTGTGTTCGCCGCCTGGTTCACGCTGAACGGCAACGGCGAGATGACCGGCACCACCTGGATCGACGAAGGCGGATTCCTGGAAGGGCCCGTGCTCATCACCAACACGCACAGTGTGGGCGTGGTGCGCGACGCGACGATCCAGTGGATGATCAGGAGCAACCCCGCCATACTCTGGGCGCTACCCGTGGTCGCGGAGACGTTCGATGGGCCGCTGAACGACATCAACGGCTTCCACGTGAAGCCGGAGCACGTCTTCGCGGCGCTGGACGGCGCGCGGGGCGGGGCGGTGGAGGAGGGAAGCGTCGGCGGCGGGACGGGGATGATGTGCAACCAGTTCAAGGGCGGCATCGGCACGTCGTCGCGGCGGCTGACGGCGGAGCAGGGCGGCTACACGGTGGGGGTGCTGGTGCAGTGCAACTACGGCAGCCAGTACAACCTGCGCATCGCCGGCGTCCCAGTGGGGCGCGAGATCACGGGGATGCGCCCCTGCTACGAGGGCGCCGAGCCGCCCTCGCAGCCGTACCTGCGCGGCGTCCCCCGCTGCGCCACGCCGACCGCATCGGCGCCCGCGCGCAGCGACGAACGGGACGTGGGCTCCATCATCATCGTGGTGGCCACGGACGCGCCGCTCCTTCCGCACCAGCTCGAGCGCGTGGTGCGGCGGGCGGCGCTTGGCCTGGCGCGCGAGGGGAGCATCGCCGGCAACGGGAGCGGCGACATCTTCGTGGCCTTCTCCACCGCCAACCCCGGCGCCGCGCGTGACACGGCGAGCGTCGCGCTCACCATGCTCCCCAACGACCGCATCGACGGCGTCTTCCAGGCCACCGTGCAGGCGACCGAGGAGGCCATCACCAACGCCATGGTCGCCGCGCGCACCATGACCGGCGCGGACGGCCTGCGCGCCTATGGCCTCCCCCACGACCGCCTGCGCGAGGTCCTCACGAAGTACAATCGCCTGGCACCGCGGTAAAAAGCATCACACAGAGAACACGGAGGGAACAGCAAAGGCACAGAGAACTCTTTCTCTTTTCTTTCCGTGCCCCTCCGTGTCTCTTTGTGAGGCTTTACCGCGCCACGAGCTCGCGAAAGTGCGGGATCTGCGCGTACAGCGACCGCCCGGGGCAGAGCGTCTCGGCGAAGTCGCGGTGCGCGGCGATCTTCTCGGCCGGGACGTTGTAGCGGCGCGCCAGGGACGGGATCAGCAGGTCCATCGTGCGTCGCTGCGCGGCGGAGAGCTCCTCTTCCTCGAAGTTGCCCTCGAGCACCACCAGCAGGTGCCCGGTGGGATCGTACGGCGTGTTGGAGTCGCCCACGAAGCGGATGGGGCGCGCCTCGGCCACGCTGCCGTCCACGGCGACGTACAGGTGGTAGGGCACGTCGGCCCACATGCGCTTGGGACGCCCGTTGCCGAGCGTCCCCTCGCTCTGCGAGAAGCGCTGCAGGGCCTGGAGCTTGGCCTCGGTGGAGCGGGCGGGCGCCTGCCGCTCGGCCGTGTGGTGGATGGTGATGCGGTGCGGCACGTGCGTCTTCATCTCCATCGCCGGCGGCTTCGCGCCCCACTCCGCGCGCGACACGTAGCGAATCCCCTCCGGCACGGGGGCCGCGGGGCGCGCGCAGGCGCCGGGCGCCAGGGCGAGGAAGAGCAGGGCGGCGCGGGTGATGCGGTTCATCGTTTCCGTTGGGCGGAGGGTGGGTCGTGCAAGTGGGGCATATGAGTTGCTCCCGTTGGCTTCAACTCGAACTCGGAGGCTACATGGACCTGTTGACCTGGTTGATCGTGGGGCTCGTTGCCGGCGTGCTGGCGTCGCTGGTGATGGGCGGCGTGGGGCTGATCGGCGACATCGTGGTCGGTATCGTGGGCGCCTTCGTCGGCGGATGGCTCTTCAAGCAGCTCGGCGTCACCACCCCGTTCAGCGGCCTGGCGGGCACCATCTTCACCGCCTTCGTGGGCGCGGTCGTCCTGCTCTTCATCCTGCGCCTGGTGACGCGGGGGAGGCGGCGGTTGTAGGGGGCGGGGCCCCCTCCCCCGCTCGTCACCTCGCGGCCCCTCCCCCAAAACTGCCTGGGGGAGGGGCGTTTCGCGTGCATCGGTGCCGTCGTGCGTGGGGCGGTGCGGCGGCGGGCACGGGCGCGATGAATCGCAGCCCCTACGATGGTGTCGGCACAGCGCGCGGAGTT
>DASVQP010000133.1 GCA_036389135.1 Longimicrobium sp. | reverse complement strand
CGGGTGGCGCTCTCGCATGCCTTGAAGTGAACCCAGTCGGAGAGCCGGATGCGGGAAATCCGCACGTCCGGTTCGATGAGCGGGTCGGGGAAACCGGGCAACCATGCCACGGCGCCCCGACTCGACTCTACTGAGGCCCGCTGTTTCTTGAAGATGCACATCGAATGAAGGTTCGCGCCCGGGCCGCCGTCGCCCTGCTGGCCGCCGCGGCGGGATGCGCGCGGGTCACGCTCCCCAACCCCGCGCCGCACGCGCCGCGCACGCTGCCGCTGCGGGTTCTCCCGGTGCCGGGCGACGGGCGCGCGATGGCCGTGATCCTCTCAGGCGACGGGCCGCTCGCGGAACTGGGAAACCGGCTGGCGGACGACCTGCGCGCGGCCGGCATCCCCGCCGTGGTGTGGCACAGCGCCTCGTACTACTGGACCGCGCGCACCCCCGAAGAGGCGGCCGGCGACCTCGACCTCGTCATCCGCCACTTCGGCGAGCTGTGGCGGCGGGAGCGGGTGCTGGTGGTGGGGTACTCGATGGGAGCGGATGTCGCTCCTTTCCTCCTCAACCGCCTGCCGGAAGCGACGCGCGGCCGGGTGGATGGCGTCGCGCTGCTGGCGCTGGCGAACGACGCCGTCTTCGAGTTCCGCGTGCGGCAGTGGTGGACCCGCTCCTCCGCGCCGTCGCGGGCGGTGCGTCCGGAGCTGGAGAAGCTGCGGGACCTGCGCGTGCTGTGCATCCACGGCCAGGGGGATGAGAACGGGGCCTGCCCCGAGATGGCCACCTCCGGCGCCACCGTCGTGGAGCTGCGCGGCGGACACCACTTCCGCGGCGACTATCCGCGGTTGAAGCGCATCGTGCTGGATCTTGCGCGCTCCGTGAAGGGCGGGTGAGCGGCCGACGCACGGAGATTGCAAGGGAGTGTGCATCCGCTCCCGAACGGTGAGCGGATCGCGTTATTCCATCACCCGGAGGACTCATGCGCAAGGTGATCTGGACCGCCGCAGTGCTCGCCCTGTGCGCCGCCCCCTCGGCGGCGCAGCAGATCGAGAAGTCGCCTTTCACCCCCGCTCCGGCGGCGGCCCAGCAGGTCGCCGAGCCGAAGAAGGAGCCGGCCTCGGAGGACGCCACGGCGTCGCTCCGCGTGACCCCGGAGCAGGCCGACGCGACGATCCGTGCGGTGGCGCAGGAGCGGAACGGCAAGCAGCAGCAGCTCGGCACGAACTTCTGGTACACGGTCGCGGCTGTGGCGATCGGCGTGATCCTCGCGATGCTTCTACTCGACTGAGCGCGCGGTGTTTTTGAGGCGGCCCGGCGGGGGAGCATCCCGCCGGGCCGTTTTGCGTTGCGCCTGGGTCCGGCGCGGCGCGGGGATCTACTGCATGGCCTCACACAGAGACACAGAGGAACAGAAAGAGGGAACTGCAAGGGTTGTGAGTGCTAGTAGGAGTAGTTCTGTGAGTATATCTTCGCGCGCGGACGATCATTCCCCTTCGCCATCCCGCCCATCTTTGTTCATCGGCCACCTTCCGGCGGGATACCTCGCGACCACTCCGCTGCTGGGGAGATCGGCGCCTCGCGAGCTGGTGGTCGTGCTGGCCGTCCTCCGCGCGCGGCGGACGGCGTGGCTGGCGCTGGCGATCCTGGGCATCAACGTGCTCCTGCACCTGGTGCTGGATACCGTCGCGGGCGGAATCCGGTGGCTGTCGCCCTTTTCGGACGTGGAGCTCGCGCTCACCACGGTGCGCGCCCGGTACGACCCGTGGGTCCTCAACTTCGTCCTGCACCGGACCTTTGCGCTGGAGCTGGCGCTGGTCGTTGCGGCGCTGTGGCGATACCGGCTGTTGCGCTCTGTTTGGAGGTCGCGCGGGGGCACGCGGTCTGCGCGCGGGGTGAGGGTACCGGCGGTGCGCATCCGGGGTATTCAGTAGCATCCACGTCTGCGGATGGGCGGTTCCCACCAGCGAGGCTTGCATGAGCACGGCACCCGACTTCGTAGTCCGGGCCCCCAACGAGGGCATCGTGCTGGCCGTCGAGGCCAAGAACCGGCCCAACGCCTCACCGGAATGGGCTGCGCAGATGCGGCTCGACCTTGCCGTCCGCGGGTTCCTTCCGGACGCCCCCTTCTTCCTGCTGGCGCTCCGCGACCACTTCTTCCTCTGGAAGCGGCCTCCTCTACTCGAGCTAGTCACGCCCGACTACCAGGCGGCGACCCGCGAAGTCCTACGGCCGTACCTGGAGTATCTCCGTACTCCTCTGCACGAGCTCAGCGAGGTCGGATTCGAGGCGGTCGTGGGCCTCTGGCTCGAGGACCTGGTCCACGGCACGCTGAACGGCGGGTCGGAATGGCTCAAGCCTTCCGGCCTCCGCGAGTGCCTCCGCAACGCTACCGTCACCACACCCGCCGGCGTATGATCGTTTACGCCGAATCCAACTTCCTCCTGGAGCTCGCCTACCTCCAGGAGGAGCATGAAAGCTGTGAGGAGATCCTGGCGCTGGCCGAGAGCGGCCGCATCCGCCTCCTGCTGCCGGCCTTCGCCGTCGTCGAGGCAAGGATGAGCGGTGGAAGGCGAGTTGGGCCTCTCGCCCCAGGATGCCGTCGTGTACGCGTCTGTGGCGGATGACCTCCAGCAGGACCCGCTTGCGGCCAAGGTGTTCCTGAACCGCAACTCGAAAGACTTCGGCGGCCCCGACATGGAGTCGGAGCTCGCGCGAGGCAATTGCAAGCTCCTGGGGTCGTTTCGCGCGGGACGAGGATTCCTCTTACGATCCGTCTCGTAGCTACGGCCGCGGGGGAGCGGGGGCGGGAAGAGGGATCCTTCGCCATTCGCGAGGAGCCAGGAGGAAGCCGGTGAAGCCGCCGATACTTCCGCCCACCGTGAAGGCGACGAACGTGACGGGGATAATTGCGACCGCGGCGCCTTCGTCGACGGCGCGGGCGATCCCGTACGTGATGGCGGCAAGCGCCCCGACGGCGGTGCCGATCCTGACGCCGCGCCTCCTGTCGCGCCCGATGCTCAGCTCCAGGCTCGTGACCTGGACGATGGGCGACGCCTTGAGCACTCCGCGATCGTCCAGGTGGAGCGTGCCGGCGCGGAAGTCGTGCAGCAGGAGCTCGGCACGGTCGAAGCCCAGCTCCGGCGCGGACACGCGTACCCGCGCTCCGACGGGCTCGTCGCGCCAGCCGGCGGCGGGGTCGACGGGCCGCCACCGGCGCCGCTCGGAGGCGCCCGCGGGGATCACGATGACGGCCGCCAGGGCGCTTCCCAGAACCACGCTCTCCACGAAGCCCTCCCCCTGCACCAGACCCACGACGACCCCCGCAGCCGCGCTCGCGCCCGCGATGATGGCCGTCTGCCTGGCGGTGGAGGCTGGGACCTCCAGGCCGGCGAGGTCATCCAGGGCCACCTCCGCCAGCCCCAGCTCGGGGGTGATCACCCGCAGCGTGTCGCCGCTTCTGCCCAGGACCGCTCCCACCGACTCCTGGGAAGGCGCGTCGCGCAGGAGCAGCCGCACGGTCGAGCCGCTCCTGAGCATCGATGCGGAGTCGGCGGACTGCGCGCCGAGCGGCGTGGCGTAGACGAGGAGCAAGATCAGCAGGACGCGGAACATCGGCCCTCCGGTTTCGGGGACAAGCAACGAGGGTGCGCTGCAGCCGGCGCACCCTCGTTCTTCTGTGCCTTGCGGTTCCCTCTGTGCTCTCTGTGCGACGCTTCCCTCAAAACCCGAGCGCAGCACGAATCGTGGGCGGAATGCGGTCCATCGTCCACGGCGGGGTGAAGGTCAGCTCCACCTCCGCGCTCTCCACGCCCGGCACGGACTCGACCGCTTCCTGCGCCTGCCTCAGCAGGTCGCCCGCCACCGGGCACCCGGGGGAGGTCAGCGACATGGTCACGTCCACGTGCGTGCCCTTGACGTCAATGCCGTAGATCAGCCCGAGGACCACGAGGTCCAGGTTCATCTCGGGGTCCTTTACCTTGCGCAGCGCCTTGCGCACGTCAGCTTCCTTGACCATCTGCAAATCCTTGCGGCGAGGGTGCGGCCGTCGGGCGGGCCGCTCTGCCGCAGCATACCGGCGGGGGCGCGCCCCTGTCAACCCGGGTGGAGCGTCGCTTGCACGTGCCGGGGCGCCCCGTATCTTTGGGCTCCGCGCCCTCCGCACCGGCGGGCCGCGCTTCGCCTTCGTCAGATCAACGCCCGGATGAGTCAAGCAAACGGCGGCATCCGCCGCATCGCCATCAACACGGGGGGCGGCGACGCCCCGGGGCTCAATGCCGTCATCCGCGCCGCCACGCTGGCAGCCCTCCAGGAAGGATGGGAGGTGCTCGGCATCCGCCGCGGCTACATGGGGCTGCTGGAGGGCGAGGTGGACGGCGAGCCCGGCATCTTCCCCCTCACGGCCAGCTCCGTCCGCGGCATCCACCACCTGGGCGGCACCATCCTGGGCACCACCACGCGCGGGAATCCCTTCGGCCTGGAAGTCCGCAAGCCGGACGGCACCTGGGGGACGGTGGACCGCTCGCAGGAGATCGTCGACGCCTTCCGCTCCATGGAGATCGACGCGCTGATCGCCATCGGCGGCGACGGGTCGCTGAACATCGCGCACGAGCTGCAGAAGAAGGGGCTGCCGGTGATCGGCGTTCCCAAGACGATCGACAACGACCTGCGCGCCACCGACCTGACCTTCGGCTTCCAGACGGCGGTGGAGGTCGCGACCGACGCCATCGGGCGCCTTCACTCCACCGCCGAGGCGCACCAGCGGATCATGGTGGTGCAGGTGATGGGGCGGCACGTGGGATGGATCGCGCTGGAGAGCGGGCTGGCCGGCGGGGCGGACATCATCCTCCTTCCCGAGGTGCCGTACTCCGCCGAGCGGGTGGCCGCCAAGATCATGGAGCGCGAAAGGCACGGCCGCCGCTTCAGCATCGTGGTGATCGCCGAGGGCGCCAGGGCCGCCGGCGAAGAGCCCTCGTACGCGGATGCCAAGGGGCGGTACGGCGGCATCGCGGACCGGCTGGCGGCCGAGCTGGAGGAGCTCACCGGCAAGGAGGCGCGCACCCTTACGCTGGGCCACATCCAGCGCGGCGGCTCGCCCACGGCGTTCGACCGCAACCTGGCGCTGCGCTTTGGCGCGGCGGCGGTGCGCTGCATCCGCGACGGGCGGCTGGGGACGATGGTGGCGCTGCAGGGCCAGAACGTCACCTCCGTGCCGCTCGCCGAGGCCATCTCCGAGCTGAAGCGCGTGACGATGGACATGGACCTGGTGATGTCCGCCCGGCAGCTCGGCATCTCCTTCGGCGACTGACGGCATTTTGCAGGAGGTCCCGCGTTCTCCCGCGTCGCCGGCGGGTGGCGCGGGACGGCTGGCGCGGCGTCCGCGGCGCGTACTTCGTTGCGGCGGGTGGGTTTGCGCGGGGTGGCGGATGCCCGATGCCGACGTGGAACGGGTGATGCCATGAGGCTACTCGCCCCTCGTCCCCGGCTCCCCGCCGGGACCCGCCTCCGTTTCCCGTCCCTACCCCTCCGTGAGCCACTCCTCCTCCACTCTGATCCGTGCTCACCGGCCGGAAGCCGCGCACGCCGCGACCTTCTCGCCGGAGGTGGCGCTCGCATTCGCGCGGGTGCCGCTCACCGGCACGGCGGACGAGGTGGCGCAGGGGTGCGTGGATGCGGTGCGGCGGCTGGCCGGCGGCCGGCTCTGCCTGCGCGTGCCGCGGCGCCCCGTGCCGCTGGCGGTGGGCGACACGGGTGCGGATCTGGCCGTCCTCGCCCGCTTCGCGGCCCCCGGTGGCGAGGGGACGCTCTCCGCCGACGACGAGGCGCACGCCCTTCCCGCGCCGCTGCGCGCGGCGGTGGAGCGCGAGCTGGCGCGGGTGTGGGCCGTGCAGGCCGAGCGCGCCGCCACCGCCGACGAGCTGGACCAGCTCCGCTTCCACCTCAACGCCCTGCAGCAGGTGGCGCGCACCCTGGCCGTGGTGCGCAGCTCGGACGAGACGGTGAAGATGGTGCTGGACTCGGTGGGCGAGGTATTCTTCGCCTGGTGGGCCGCGCTCTACCTCACCGAGGATGACGAGTACACCTGCCGCGCCGTGCGCTCGCCGCGCGGCTCGCTGGTGGCGCGTGGAATCCCGGCCAGGGTGGTGCAGGAGATCGCCCCGCCGGGCGGCGCGCCGGTGGTGCCGCCGAACGACGCGCCGATCCGCGATCACGTCCCCGCCGAGGTGGGCGTGGTGGCGCCGCTGGACCTGGGCGGCGCGGGGGCCGGGGTGCTGATCCTGGGCCGCCGCCTTTCCGACTCGCCGTACGAGGAGCACGACCTGGCGCTGCTGCGCGCCCTGGCCGACTCGTCCGCCATCGCCATGCGCAACGCGGAGCTGCACGACCGGCTGCGCGCGCAGGCCACGCTCGACCCGCTGACGGGGTGCCACAACCGGCGCG
Source organism: Longimicrobium sp. (assembly GCA_036389135.1). Classification (NCBI taxonomy): domain Bacteria; kingdom Pseudomonadati; phylum Gemmatimonadota; class Longimicrobiia; order Longimicrobiales; family Longimicrobiaceae; genus Longimicrobium; species Longimicrobium sp. The sequence continues at coordinate 1,986 of DASVQP010000133.1, read as the reverse complement.
GCTTCGACGAGGTGCTGTCGAACGAGCTGTCGCGTGCCCTGCGCCACCAGCACCCGCTGTCGCTGGTCTTCATGGACATCGACCACTTCAAGCGGATCAACGACGACTACGGCCACGAAGTCGGCGACCAGGCGCTGCAGCGGATCGGGCGCGTCGTCCGCCACACCTTCCGCGCCAGCGACAGCGCATGCCGCTACGGCGGCGAGGAGTTCGCGCTCGTCTTCCCGGCCACATCGAAGGAGGACGGTCTCGCCATGGCCGAGCGCCTCCGCGAGCTGGTGGAGTCGCTCCCGCCCACGGCCGAGGTCCCGCGCTCCATGACCGCCAGCTTCGGCGTCGCCTCCTTCCCCGAGGACGGCGCGGACAGTGCCGCCCTCATCCGCTCCGCCGACCGGGCGCTCTATCAGGCGAAGGCGAACGGGCGCAACCGGGTGGAGCCCGCTTAACCGCGCTTCACACAGAGACACAGAGAAAACAGCAAGAACAGAGAAGAGACCCGTTCCTCTTCTCTGTTCTTGCTTTATACCTCTGTGGCTCTGTGTGAGATTGCCGTTACCGTACTTCTATCGGCGCCGCGAGCTCGAAGTCGTCCCAGAGCATGCGCAGGGTGCCGGCGCCCGCGCCTGAGGGGTCGATGCGGATGGTGAACTGCTCGACGGCGGGGGTGGCGGGGCGGCGCTGGAGGTCGATGCGCGCCAGGTCCTGCTCGGGGTGGTACTCGGTGCCCCACTGGCCCGTCTGGCGGTTCACGATCAGCTTCCACCCGTCGCGCGAGGGTAGGGAGAAGAGCGTGTAAGAGCCCGCCGGCACGCGCGTGCCGCCGATCACGAGGTCGCGGTCGGTGCGCAGGCCGGTGGCGGCGTTGGCCCCCGTGCGCCACACCTGGTCCAGCGGCACCACTTCGCCCAGCACGCGGCGCCCGCGCTTCAGCGGCCGGCCGTAGTCGATCACGATGTTCGCGCCGCCGATGGTGGCGCGCACGCTGTCGCGCGGGGAGAGGGTGCCCAATCCGCTGCCGGCCGCCTCCCGCTGCGCGTACGATGCGCCCAGCGCCGCCACGTCCAGCGAGGGGAGGCGCCGCACGATGAACTTCTGCGTGCTCTGCAGGCCGCTCAGCGCCAGCAGCCTCCCCGCCGAGTCGATGCGCACGGTGGCGGGGCCGGCGCCGGTGGTGAGCTGGACCGAGTCGCCGCCGAGCGAGCGGATCCCGACGTTGCCCGCCTGCGGCGCGCCCGGCGCCAGGAAGCGGAGCCGCGCATCCGCCATTCCCGCGCGGCGCGTGTGCATGATCGCCTGCTCGTACAGCGCGTACGCCCCCGCCTGCGGAAACGCGTTCGCGCCCGCGGAGATGCGCTGGTTCTGCACGCTGTCGCCCCGCGCGATGCGCACCGCCGCCGTGTCGCTCCCAAAGGTGATGGTGGCGATGGCTGGCGGGGTGGAGGGCGGCGCGTTCAGCACCCGCGTCGTCACCTCCACCGACGACACGGAGCCGTCCGGCCGGAGCTGCGCCCGGTACGCGCGCGAGGTGGTGCGCGGCGTGCGCGTGACCACTTCGCCCGTGAGCGTGGTGGCGGTGCGGGTGTAGCGCTCCACCGACACCGTGTCGTTGCCGATGGTGACCACGAATGCCGCGCTCTCGCTCTGCGGCGCGGCGGCGGGCGCGGTGGCGGGGGGCTCCATCGCGGCCCCGCCGCCGCACGCCCCGGCGGCCAGTGCGAGCGCGATTGCGGCGAGCGGGCGAACGAACGATGTGGTCATCTAGACTCGTGTGCTGGGGGGATCACGCGAACGGCGGGTGTAGCTTGCCGTTCGCGCGGCCCGCGCACAAGCCCAAAAAGAAAATAGGGCTCCTCGCTATTTCAAGTGGGTAGCGGGCGGAACGTGAGCTTGCCGGCGATAAGGTAGGCCATGGCGATGAGGTTGCGGGTCGAGCGATAGCCACGGGCCCTCGCCTTGGCCGCCTGCACCAAGCTGTTGACCCCTTCG
>DASVQP010000132.1 GCA_036389135.1 Longimicrobium sp. | reverse complement strand
CTCCTCGTCCGCGCGGGCGGTGAAGCCCACCGGTTCGGCGGGGTCGGTCTCGGTGCGGTCTGCGCGGACGGAGAGCGGGTTGATCTCCTCCACCGTGAGAGTCTGGGTGCCGGTGAGGCGGTAGCGCCCGGCGCGCCCGGGCTGGTGCGTGCACCCCCAGCAGTCGCCGAACTCCCACAGCCCGGCGCGGCCCGCGAGCACGCCGGTTCCGGCGCTGACCCACATGATGTCCTCCGCACCGTCGCCACCGGACGCGCGGGGCCGCCACAGGAAATAGGCGTTGTTCATCGCCACCTGCACCTCCAGCCCCTGGTCCACCCCGAGCGGGCCCGCGGAGACGCCATCGTACGGCGGCGGGCACTCGGACGGCGGTCCCGGGTTGCAGAAGCGGCGCACCCATTCGGGATCGGCGTCTATGCGTATGCTGCCGCTCACCCGTACGCGCACCCACATGTCACGCGGGATCACGATGCCGGTGGGCGCCAGGCGAACCGTGCCGAACTCCTGCAAGGTGCTCCCCGGCACGGAAATAGTGTGGGTGGCCGAGAACGACGCGGAGGCGGCAGCCGTGGGCCGGCTAGGTGGGAGCGGAGCGGATCTCGTGGGCGCGGTCGGCTGGTCCACACACGCGGATATCAAAAGGATGGGTCCGAGCGCGAGACTTCGGAATGAAAGGTGGCGCGGCATCAAGGTGCTGGCTGGCGGTGGAAAGAAGAGGTTCGGGGGACGACGAAGCCCCGTGCTCCGGGGCGGGTGCCGGGAAGGCACACGGGTCCGAAGCGACGGGGCGCGAGGGCGGCGTCTGGCGGGCTTCGGCGGCTGGGCCGTCTCCACGCGGGAGACCCCTGGCTTTGCGGACCGGCCTCACGACCGGGGTGCTCTTGTCGGCTGCCGAAGAGTACCACTACAGGTGTTTAGCGTCAAGTCTTACGTTTACGAGTGTCGGCTTCGTGCGTACTCGCCTCGGGTGACAGGCGAGGAGATGAAGACGGCGGTGATGGGGGCTGTGGTGAACGACAATGTCTCCGAAGAGTACAAACGTATCCTGGATGACTACCTGGACTCACTACCCGCGCGAATTGCCTAGACGGCAAGGGCTCGCGGCCAGCGCGAGCAGAATCAGCACACTTGTAGCTTCCGGCGTAGGCGCCACAATAATTAGTGGGAAAGCGAGGATGCGAGTAGGTTCGCGGCCGCGCGTAGCCGGTAGCTAGGGTCGGTTGCCGCTACATTGCGGGCGAGCCTCTGCACGTCAGCCTTGATCGTCGCCGGCAACGGCTCTGCGCCTTCGTACTGTGTATCATCGGAGATACCCTGATGTATCACTCCGTTTCTTTCGACCGACTCGAATCCCGGCACAAAGAACTGCCTATAATGTAAATTCAGCCCCTGCTGAGCCCAACGGCCCAGCAGGTGCAGGGCAGCAGCGCGCTTGAGCGCGGGGACGGAGCGGTCGCGCGCGATGCTTGATAGCACATCGTATACACGCCGGTCTCGGAGCCGGACGCTGTACCGTACAGCCTTCCCAAGAGAGGCCGAGTCCGCTGGGACCTGGCGCCACATGTGCGCCAACACTGGCGGGCCGCTCTCATCACAGCCGCTGATCCGCCACAGCGCCCAATCGCGCTTGTTGGCGGGGTGCCCGTGCATGAGCACCTGCACCGCGAGCCGGCAGTCATTGCGCAGGTGCACGTCCTCACCCTCCCGCTTCTGTCGGTACTCCTGCGCCACCGCGGGGCGGGCACCTATTCCAAGCAAGGCTACCGTCGCTATCACCAAGCTCCGCTTCACCTTGCTATGGGTGTTCAAACGTTCCTGCTGCGCATCCCACTCATCCATCAACCGAGAGCACTGCTGTGCGGTGATGCCCGTCACGCACAGCCGAGCCCGCGCTTGTTGTCGCTGAACGTTCACGAGCAGGTACGACGCCGCACGACGCAACGAGTCCGGAGCAGCAGTATCCGCCAGGATCACCCCTGCAATATGAGCAGCCCTGTGCAACCCCTCAGCGGGTATGGGGACCCCGACGGGAGGTGCTTCACTGGTGACGAGCGGACTGTAGATCGTTGTGGTTCTCAACGGGTCCACGATGAACGTTTCGTAGCTCTCGAACCTGGTTGGATTCAGTTGTTGGAATGCGATCCGGATTGCCTGCACCCGATTTGTTGCCACCGCATTACTATGAGCCGCAAGAGAAAGCGCGGCTTCGAATATCCTTGCGTCAACGAGGAGGGCTGCGGATTCGACAAGTTTCTCCATTTCGCCGTCTGGGACGCGCCCAGACTGGTACTGAAGGACCGCGGCCGCGAGTGCGTCGCCGCCGAGATCTCCACACCCGTTGGCGTAACCAATTGCCCAGATGCGTTTATTCGCAGGCTGGCCATGCACAAGGATCTGATGCGCGAGCCTGCACGCGTTTCGATGGTGAAGAACCTGGGGGTCCTCCTGCGTCGCGCCGGCCTGTGCCCAGATCGGTGTGCCCGACGCGGTTGCACTGGCAAGGGCGAAAAGAAGTACTGTATTCGTACAGTTCCGCATGGTCAGGTCTCGGAGTGTACAAGAAAATTTGAGCAGCCAACGGGCTCGTCCAGCGATCCTACTGGCTGTTGTCGCTCAACCGGAGATTGCATGGCGCGCTTCGGTGCATCGACGACTGCTTATGTTCCGGGTCCATCAGGTCGGCACCTGTTTGCGCACGCACCCGCCTAGAGGCGAGGAGCAGCGCAGCGGCGAGATAGATGTTTCGAAGGAGCGTCACGATCTCCGCGTGTGAAACAACGATCCCAAATCTCGAAATCCTCATCCAACTGCTCCGATCAGAGACACAGTGCGGCGTTGCGCACCTGTGCTGGCTGGGCGGGATCACTGTGGATTCGTCGCATGAGCGCGGTGATCCGTTCGCGGAAGTTTCTTGGCTGAGGGACGCCATGATACTCCGCCTGACGGCCCGCGGCGGTCCGCTCAAAGCATGGGCCGCGACGGTTTCCGCGCACATCCCTTTCGAGAACCATCAAGTCGTACGTGATCAGCCGGTTCGGGTGCACAGTGTTTAGCAGGTAGCGGATAGCATACACCCGTGCCGGTACACTGGATGATCCGTTCGCCGCGATTTCCGTAGCGGTTGCAAAGAGGGTCGAATCACGCAGCAGGCGCACTCTGCCCCACTCTTTCTCGAGGATGCGCCGGTCTTCGGACGTGCGTAACCGTATCAGTGCAGTGGAGGCTGCACGAGCCCAAGACTCGGTTCCGCAGAACGTGATGTATCCACGCGCCCATTCACGGTGAGGTTCTGGACGCCCGGTGGTCATGACCTGTTCGGCCAACCGGCACTCGTTTCGATGCTTTACCGAGTCGGAGTTGACCTGGGCAGAGCCAGCCCTCGCGAGCACGACCAGTAGCATACCGGCTAACGCGAAGCAACGCATGGCCTTTAGCGGCTGATGGGGGTGAAGGAACATGGTACTTGAAGCTGATCATGGTCATCGTGCGCGTCTTGTAACGTCTTCAGTCGGCGCCGGAGCGGTTCGATGAACTCGTGGAACAGCTCCGACCCGGACTGGTTGAGTTCGGCTCGTACAGCGTCGTCTGCTCCAGCGTCTCCGCGGTTGTGGACGACTCATAATGTGACTTCGCGACCTGATGGTGGCCGTCCTCGTGTGCAGGTACGTGGCGGGCCGCCTGACGCATGAAGGCAGGACCGCAGGCGGGTCGCCCCGAGAGGCGGACTCCGGAATCGCCACGCTGCGCGCGGTAGAATGGATTGTCGGGTCGAAGTGCGACGTTAAGACGGATGAGCGGGGTCATCGAGAATAGCGGTGGCTCGTCGACGTAGACCCAGCCTTTGTTGGGTCCTGATCCCTCGCCGTAAGACGCGACCGGCGGCGCATCCAGGTACACGCCCAGAACACCGTCCTCGAGTTCTGGATTCTCAGGTGTCACAGGCGGATACGGGAGGTCCGGCTCGCCGACGAACTCGGAGGTAGCGTCTGGATATTTGATCTTCCCCGTCCAGTTTCGTCCGATCACGTTCACAGCCACGGTAGCAGGTTCTACGGCACGCCCTCCGATGGTACCCACCACGGAGATCGTCCCAGACACTACCATTGTACCGCCCCAGGTTGGAGAATGCTGATCCTCCTCCTCTGCTTTGATTGTGCTGCCCGCTCCTGCAAAGCTCCAGCCGGTGATCTTGACCTCGCCCGGGGCGCTCGCGGGGTCCTTGCTCGCGGTGCAGGTGATGGACTGGCCGCGCGTGACCGGGTTGGGAGTGCAGTCCAGCTTCAGGCGAACGGGCTGGACGCGGACGATCTCACTCCTGGCGAAGACGATCTGATCCTCGATGTGCCCCCGCACCCACATGCGCCCGCTCGCCGCGATGCGGGTGGTGCACGCCTCCTTGCGCCGGCAGCTCGCGAGCGCGTTCCAGTCCGCCGCCGGCGCGGCCGCTGCCGAGGTGGAGAAAGTTGCTCCGCCGGCGGGTGCGCGGGACGCGGCCGGTCCGCTTTCCGGGAAGGTGTCACCGGCGACGAAGGCCCACTCCAGGTTGCGCATCTCCTCGTCCGCGCGGGCGGTGAAGCCCACCGGTTCGGCGGGGTCGGTCTCGGTGCGGTCTGCGCGGACGGAGAGCGGGTTGATCTCCTCCACCGTGAGAGT
>DASVQP010000131.1 GCA_036389135.1 Longimicrobium sp. | reverse complement strand
GTAGAATAAATGGAAGGGCTGGCCCCCTGGTTCAACGTGGATTAATGATCCCCGTGCGAACGCAGGAGCATCAGAGCCACATGCGGCCGAGGCCGCATTCGGACAGGAGACCAGCCCTATGCATCAGATTATCTGGCTCGGGATGGATGTACACAAGGACTCGATCACGATCGCGGTGTACGTGGGTGCCGCGGAGCGGCCCAAGGAGGTCACGCGCTTGCCCAACGATCCCGTGAAGCTGCGGCGCTTCCTCGCGCGGCAGGCGGAGCAGGGTGAGATCCGCGCCTGCTACGAGGCGAGTGGAGCGGGGTTCGTGATCCAGCGGTCGATGAAGGAGTGGGGATACGCGTGCCAGGTGATCGCGCCGTCGCTGATTCCGCAGCGCCCGGGCAAGCACCGCAAGCACGACCGGTACGATGCAACCGAGTTGGGCCAGCAGTACCGTGCGGGGCAGCTGGTCGTGGTGCGCGTGCCGAGCGAGGCGGAGGAACGGGTGCGCGACGTGGTCCGCTGCCGCGAACGCTTCCAGAAGGAGATCCTGCAGACGCGGCACAGCGTGCTCAAGTTCCTGGCGCGCCGCGGGCGGGTCTACCGCGAGGGGAAGAACTGGACGAAGCGGCACTGGGAGTGGCTGCGCAGACTGCTGCGCCCGGGCGAGCTCGCGGCGGAGGACCACCTGGTCCTGTCGGAGTACATCGGGCTGCTGGAGTACAAGATCGGCCGGCGCGACGAGCTGGACCTGTGGATCGAAGACCAGGCGCTGAAGCCATACTACCGGGAGCGGGTGGGGGCGCTGAAGTGCTTCCGGGGGATCGACGTCCATGGCGGGATGGTGATGGCGAGCGAGATCGGTGATTTCCGCCGCTTCGGCAAGCCCGAGGCGCTGATGAGCTTCGTGGGCTTGATCCCGCGGGAGAACTCCTCGGGGGAGCGGCACCGGCGAGGCAGCATCACGAAAGCGGGGAACAGCCACTGCCGGCACGTGCTGGTGCAGGCGGCTTGGAGCTACTGCCGGCCTCCCACAGTGGGGGCGGCGCTGAAGAAGAGGCAGCAGGGGGCCTCCGCGACGCTGGTGGCGCACTCGTGGAAAGCCCAGCACCGGCTCCACAAGGTATGGAAGCGGGTCTCGGCCCGGCGCGGGAGCAACATCGCGGTGGTGGCCGTGGCCCGGGAGCTCGTCGGCTTCATCTGGGCGGCGATGCAAGAGGTCGAACTGAGCACTGAGGAGCAGCAGGTCCGGGAGGAAACGGTCGGCAAGCCACTGAGCTCAGCCGCCTGAAGGCATAAAGGAGTTTAGATCGGAGGGGAGGGACGACCCCCAAGGCACGACCGGAGAACGCCCGTTGCCCCTATGCGGGTAGGCGATGCCGAACCCCGCGCCACGTAGAACGCGGCAAGCTCCAGACGGATCCGAATTCGTACCCGCTCTGGGTCGAAAGACCTAACCGGCGCATATCAGGCGGATTCATCGTCGTTTTGGCCTTGGGGGCGCCCCTCCTACCATATCGTGGCGGCGCGTAGAAGGTTGCCACACGCACCTTGACACGGGTGCCCTTCCATATCAGGGGCAG
>DASVQP010000130.1 GCA_036389135.1 Longimicrobium sp. | reverse complement strand
GCGGATCGCGCGGATGTAGTAGAGTTCCGCCCGCCACCCTTCGCCGGCCACACGGTTGGTCCGCGCCGCCACGAACGCCGCAGCAGCGTCCTCCGGTTCTACGGCGGCACCTGCTTCGGCAAAGTGGACTGCCGACGCCCCGTACCCGGCGTTCTGTGCCCAGGATGCAAGCGCGCGGCACGCGTCGCCCAGCCGCCCACGTTCGGGGGGTGTAGGGGAAGTCACCCGCATTAGGACGCGCAGGTCCTCCCGCAGCTCTGTCGCCGCGTCGGCGAGAGCGGCTGCGCGCCGCTCCGCCACGGAGCGCGGCGCGCCCCGCGTGAACAACTGCGCTTGCGCGGACGGCGGACACCCCGCCCAAAGTTGCACTGCGCGACAGAGCAGGAAAAGCTCGACCCCCAACGCGCCTGGGATTTCCCGGAGCACCTCCCAGGCGTCTCGCGGAAGCGGCGCAGCGGGCACCCGGTGCGGGCGCTTTCGGCCGACTCGTCCTGCCCTTCCTGTGCGGGAGTCTGGATCTGCCATCGCACACCGGACCCGATTGAAAAAAGGCCGAAACTCTCGCGCCCACTATAGCCGCTCGGCGTAACGTGCGCCATGGGTAGCGGCGCAACAGGAGCGCACACCCGACGCTCCGCCAGAGGACCGCCTTCGTACGCACCCAGAGGGTTTAAATCTGGGGAACGCCCGCCCACCCACGTCACGCGCGCGGGTTGACGGGAGGCGCGGGACCGCTCGAGGGAATTGTTCGGCGTCCGCGGAGAACGTCGATCCCGCAAGTCTATTTTCGTCATTTGGTTGTGGCGGTCTGCGTGCGTTTTGCGTCACCAGGCGCGCCCACAACAGGCGTGAAGTGTGCGGCAATTCGTCCGCGGGTTGGTTCACCTGCGATCCTGCCGCGAACTGGTGGGTTACCGTAACGGAGCTGACGGTACCGCCCCTGCTGCGGTGTACAGGAGAGAAAAGTACGAGTGCGCGCGGAGGAGCTTTTATGAAAACACCCGTAATGCGAATCACTGCACCGATGCGACTGACGAGAGCTCGTGCGGCAGCATTCCCCTCGCCCCTCGGGACGAGCCGCCTGATACTCAGCCGGTGCTCACGATCGCGACCCGGCGCCGCTTGGGTCGTCGTGGCAGCGTGCCTCTGGGCCGCAGGCTGCGCCCCTGCCCGTCGCACCCTCCCCGTGAGCGCTCCACCCATTGCCGAAGCCGTGCGTTCGAAGGTCCCGGACGCGTGGCTTACGGCCCTCCTTCGCCAGGATCTCGCCGGGAAGCGGCAGACCGCAGCGCTTCGAGTCGAGCCGGGGCGCTCCCCAACCTCAAAGGTGAACGCGATGAGCGTGGATACCGCTCTAGGGGAAGTGCTCGCCGAGCGCGAGTACGAGGCCATCCATGTCGACGGGGGCGAGCCTCGCAAAGTCGTGTTGCGGATAGGCAAGCCACGGGTTGCCCCCCACCTGGACGGCGCCTGGGTCTGCCCGGTCCAGATCCTCGGGATTGGTGAGGATCACGTGCTCGAAGCGGCTGGGATCGACGCCGTGCAGGCGCTGCATCTCGGTCTGGTCATGGCCGGCGCGAGACTCATGCACCCACCCAAGGGCTTGACCATCACATGGATGGGGGAATCGGACCTGGGCCTGCCCATTCTCGACCCCGCCGCAGCGGCCTTCGACTTCGGCGAAGGCGACGATCCAGATCTCTAATCCCCACCGCGTTACGCGGGACGCACGGCCGGTGTCCACTGACGGCTCTTTTCAGGTATTTACGTGAGATGAACCACAGAAGGCGACGTGGGGTCGTCTTCCGAGCTCTTGTCGAGGGTGGCTTTCGGCTATGTCTGCTTGCGATCACCTGCACCTCGCGCACTCTCCGCGCCGGTGTGCCATGCACCGGGGGCGGTCCTCCCTCCGATCGCGTGACCCGCCCTCGGTGTGTAACACCCGCTTCCTCGCCTACACATCGCCGGTGAGAGCAACCCAGGTCGCGCTCGAGCCGTCTCGGGCTTACCCCGACCCTGCACTGAGGAGGTACCATGCAGCCGGCCACCTGGTCACATGCAGGCTCCCGGAACCCTCCATTTTTCGTACGCATCGTCCGCCGGGTGTTCGTCCCGGCGCTACTCGCGCTCTGTGCCTGTACCGACGCACCGCTGGCCACTGCCCCGCAAGGGCCACGAGCTCCGACCAAGCCGGTGATGTCGTTCTACCCGGACGCGGGAGTCCTCACCTCCAGCCGCGATACGTGTCCCTGGTACAACGAAGCCCCCGAGCTTGCGGACGTGTTCTGGGAGCAGGGCGATTCAGCACTAGTGAACCCAGACTCGGTCTGGGCCGCAGACAGCGCCAAGGTGGAGAACCCAGATCACTGGGTCGATCTTATGATCGTCGACCCCTCCACCGGCGCCGAGATGTTCTCCCGTCGATGCGAGGTGGAGTACAACCGCTGCGTCTACCGGTGCAGCAGACTCCCGGGATTCACGAAAAAGGCGCTGGCTCGAAAAGCTCTCTGCTACGCCGCCTGTATGGCGCGCTGGGCAGAGTGTCAGCGGCGCGAGCGCGAGCGTGAGCAGGATGAGAGCGGGACTGGGCCGTACTCGTGCGGAACGCAGCTCGTGTACGATCCGGATCAGCCCTGTGACGATCCGTACACGGGCGGTAGCGGTGGAGGGAGCAGCGGGAGTGGCAGCACCTGCCGGTCCGAGTACGTGGTGATCGAGGTCAACGATGGCTCCGGCTGGAGGACGTACTGGGAAGGCTACGCGATCGTATGCAGCTGACCAGGCAACCCACAGACGCTCACCCGGGAGGAAACATGAATCTGCGAAGCACCCTCACGGCGGCAGGCCTGCTGGTCACCGCGACCGCCGCGCCGATCAACGCCCAACACGCCCAGTCGCCGCGGGCGGGGCCCACGATCGTCGAGCTGCGGCGGCAGGAAGAGATGGCGCGGCGGGTACCTGTGACGATCGCCCTGGTGGACCAGCTGCCCGCCGGCACCGGCAACGCCCCGGCGGTGGTGCTGCGGCGCGCGAACACCGCCCCCCACGACGTGATCCTGCTGCGCAGGTCCGACGCGACCGGGCCGCAACTCGCCGGTGCAATCCTGCACCTGATGATCATGCGCGAACGGAGCGGGGACACAGCCAACGCGGACGCCATGTTCCGGCTCCCGACGGCGACCCGCGGCCCGAAAGCGTGGGAGCGCACGGAGCAGGTACAAACCGGGCGCATCGTGGCGCAGCTCCGTAGCGCCGAGGTGCAGGACGTTCCAGGTGTCGGCCGGGTTCGTGCCAAGGCCGTGTACCTCCCGTCAAAGGTCATGCGGGACAACGCACGCCGCCGCGGCAGGCGCTGACGCCCGCGCGCCGATCCGCAAGTCGGACACAGGGAGCCCCGCGCGATCCCGAGCGGGGCTCCCTGAAAGGTCCTCGAACAAGCTCTCGTCAGGTTCAACCCTCGCCGGGGTCTGCACCTGATGTGACAAGACGTTCAATCGCGCGGCGGCCGCGTGCGCTCCACAACGTGTGGCGCACACGTTCGCGCGAACGCCTCGATCAGCTCGTCACGCAATGCGCGAAGGGCGTCAAGCCGCTCCGGCTGCTTGCGCAACTCGTCCTCCAGGTCGTCCGCCGCCTGCTCGTATGCCCGCGCCGCGGGTGGAGCGTACGCCTCGATCCGACGCGCAAGCATGCGCCAACGCGCCGACCCAAGAACGGTGGACGCCGCCTTGTCCCTGCTCGTGCCGAGCCTCCCCGATGCGGAGAGGGACGACGCGCGGGCACAGATGCGCGCCGTGCTCCGCGCCGCTCGCGAGCGGACCGGCACCCCGCTCCCCGATTAGCTCAGAGGCGAGGAATGCCCGACTCGCGTGACGGCGAGGTGCGGGGCCGAGCGATCGACGCCGAGACTGCCGCCGCCGCGCTCACCATCCTGGTGGACGGCCTGCCGCTGGAGCGGGCGGAAAACTCCCGCCGGGGCATGCTTGAAGTGCTACGTAAAGCCTACAGGTCCGCCGACGTGCCGCTCCCGGATTGGCTGAAAGGATGAACGCTCAACCACCCCGGCACGCACTCAGCGTCTGCGGTGGATCATTACAATCAACCTGACTACTACCAGGATTCCACCGCGTCCCTGCTGATGGGAAGTTGGCACCCCGGTTCCCATGGGTACGCATCGCAGTGGGGTGTAGCCGAACAGGGAGCAACGGAATACCTTCGGCTCGCAACCGACCGCAGCATCAGCCACATCTACAGTCCGCATGGCAAACAATCTGAAACCGCACCACCTCGAACTCCTCGGCGACCTCGTTCGAGAGCGGCGCGTTCCCACTGAGCGTCTCGATGGTCGCGTCCTCCGCCCGCTGAAGCGTGAGATGTTGGTGTCTGAACGCGGCGGCTACGTTAGCCCCACTCCGGCAGGAGAGGCACTTCACCGCACGCACGGAGTCTCGCCGCGCTCTACCAGGAGCACGCCCGAGCCACCGCGGCTATCCGCACCACAGAAGCAGGCGCTCAGGGTACTCTGCCGCCAATCCGAGCCGATGCTCGCCGACCATCTCGACGGACGCGTGCTGCGCGGCCTCAAGGCCAACGGGATGGCGGTCGAGAGCGGCGGGTGGGTCTCGCCGACGGAGCCTGGGCGGGCTCACTTCGAGCTGATACGACGGCGGCCGCGGCGTGCGCCCGGCCCGGACGCAGAGCCGCGAAGCGCTCGTGCGGAGGTCATTCTGCGCCACGTGGACGGGCTGGAGCGTGCGATTCGGGGTGACGCGGAGATCAAGGTAGGAGATGTCCCGGCGTATGCGGATGACGTTCTCGAGGGACTCCGCCAGTACGCGCGGGACTTGAAACGAGTGCCGGCGGTGCGCCGATCACCGTAGCGCCCTGCTCCCGGGCGCGCTGGTCCGCGCAACCGGGTTTCAGCCAACCCGTGGTCGCCCCCGCTGCGCGGAGAGCATCTGCGACTCAGCGGGATCGGCGTGCCGGTCGCTCGGCAGGCGGACGTGGGCGTTCCATCCGGCTCCGCACCTCCGGGTTCATCGGCCCACCTTGGGTGCGTGCCGCACTACGGACGCCAACTCTTCGTCGGTCCACGTGTCCCACCCGGCGGGCACGGGGATGATACGCCGGCATCGCGAGCCATCCGCCTTCGAGCCCGGTAGTGGCTCCAGATCCCACACCGTCCACCGCCTCCCGTCCGAAACGGATTTCCGCCTGACTCCGCAGGAGCGCGCGCGTGCCGCGCAGGACCTGAGTGCGGAGTACGGCGAGGACGGCTTCTCAATCGACACCACCGCGGAGGGGCCTCAGCGCCTCGTGGTACATCCAGCCGGACCCGCTGACCGGAGATCGAACCTTCTGCCGTGACCACTTCAGGCCGATCGACATGTGTTCGCCCGGTGGTCGCTCTCGGGGTAGTATCGATGGAGCGGGTATGCTTCGCGCTGTAGCTGAACCGGGGCGGAGCCGGCACGTCTGCAATGGCAGTCGGACGTGGCATCGTGACACGCGGGGACCGCCAGCAGGAATCCTGAACAGTAAGAACCGAAGGACTTTGTTGCACAATTTGCTCTCTAAGTAGCGCATGAGGTGGAGCCCGCGTGAACTTCCCGCCGAGGGGGCCGACATCTCGCGGCCCGCAAGCTTTCCGTCTGAATCGGGCTACTCGGGCGGGATCTTCCCCTGTTCTTGAACGGCGCGCCGGAGCTCAGCCCGCCTCGCCGCTTACTCCCGGTCCTCAATCGCGAGGTGATCTGCCCAGGCGCGGGAGAGTTCGCCAGCCGAACGTCGGTGCCGAGTGTCCGCTTCAAGTCGCCAGTCCGAATAGCGATCCTCCTGCATAGCACGCCGAATCCGCTCTACCCTCTCGTTGCCGGACTCTGTCGCGAGCGATAGAAGCAGGAGAGTTCTCTCGGACATCCCCCAATCCATGCCCGGAGTGTAGGCCCGCACGAACTCACGCGCCCCCCGGCGTGCCTCCTCCTCGGATGCGCCGAGCCGAAGGGCAGCGTAGATCTCGGACTCTGTAAAGTCGAACGCTGACGGATCGGTCATGGTCTCCTGGCTGAAGCGCAGGAAGGGGACCTAACGGGACCCGAAGCACAGGCGAGGCTTCCGGTCCCCACTACCGCCAAGCCGGGATTAGCTTAGCGGTCCGGCCCATGAAGCGCCGCATTCTGAGGTCCCTCTACGCTGCTGCGATTGAAGTGAAACACACCCGATGTCATGTCGGATAGAGCGCGACTGTCAAGCTCGCGCTATAGATGCGCCACGTGGCGGACGTATCCCACTGGAGCGCCCGAAGTGCGCCCGTGTCATGCAGAACGGGAACACACGCGCAGCGGAGGGTCATCCTTCGGCCGAGAGCACCCCCGGGCCGGGGACGGAGCTCACCGGCGACACGCTGGAGCGCATAGCCGTCCGAATCCGGCAGGTCATGGAGGAGACGGAGCGCATCCTGGGAGGCGGAACCCGATCGGGGTATGCGATCCAGAGACGGTACATTCGATTCAGGCCGACGTGGAGCGCTTGCGGCGCCGCCACGAGCCGCGGGCTCGCGCCGATACCGCGGCGACTCGCGCAGGATGGGATTGCGTTCGCACGACGGAGGAACAGCGGGATACCTGCCGCTACTGTCAGGAGAAGATCGCGGTCGCGAGCCCAGACGAAGCTGCCACCACGGACTTGGCCGCGTAAACCCCTCGAAGAAAAGGGGGGGAGAGTGCGTGCCGCTCCGGCACTACCGTCCACGCAGGTCGTCCGTCCCCCTCCGATGCACCCGCAGAACGCAATTGAGCGCGGCCTCGACCTCACGTCTGGCCCGGCTCCGGCCCGGCTGGTCCCCGGACCAGCCCGGACGCGCCGGCGCGCCGGCTCGAGGACAGTGGCGTGCGCGAGCTGGCGGTGCGCGACCTCATCTCGCTCATCCTCACACCCAGGTGCGGCCGGGAAAACGAGCCGCCCGTGCCGCGGAGGCGCTGACCAGCTACTTCGTCTCCCATAACGGCTACTTTCGCCTGCGCCACATCGCGCGCGCGGCTAGAGAACAGGCTAAAGCCTGCTGAAAGTCCCGGGGGTGGAACCCCCCTGAAGCTGGGACTGAAACTCCCACCTCTATCCAGCGTCCACCGTAAACTGATCGCGGGATCCTCTTCGCTGTGCCCCGCGATGTATTCCTCGATCTGCGCCGTCGTGATCTCCCCCGTCGTACTGCAGAAGTATCCCCGCGCCCACAGGTGCTGACCTGCGATTCTCCGCCATTCGTCTCTCCCGAGCGTTCGGCTTCTGCTCGAGAGTCTAGCTTCTACAGCTCGCTAAAGCTATTCGCCTAAAGGCGAAGGCTTCGGACCTGGTGTATGGCAGTGAAACCGCATGATCCTACGAAGGGTCCCGGCGGGAGCCCCGCACACCAAGACACCGCGCGCGCTTCCCGCATGGTGGCGAGACCAGGCTGTTGAACCCCCTCAGAAAAAGCCGGGTCAGGTACCCAGTTCACCACGACCCGAGCGAGGAGGTTCACCGTGAAGGACGACACCGAGAAGCCCCCCCGGAAGCCCCGGACCCGTGCCCGCAAGGAAGGCGTGAAGGACGAGCCCGAGAAGCCCCCCCGGAAGCCCCGGACCCGCGCCCGCAAGGAAGGCGGCGAGCCGGCGCCCGCGACGCGCACGCCCCGGCGGCGCCGTGCTGCGGCCGTGCCGCTGGTCGACGCCGCGTCCGCAGCGGTGACCGGGGTCACGGGCGAGGTCTCTTCCGCCGATGCGCCCATCGTTCCGCTCCACCCCGAGGAGATCGAGGGCGACGTGGCGGCCGAGCTGGCGTCGGCCGCGGGAGATGCGGACGCTACCGTCCCCGAGCCCCGCCGCTGCGGGCGACGCTGCGCTCGGTGAAGCGCCGGGGGAGGAGCCCGGGACCACCATCATCCCGCTCCGGCCCGCCGCGGAGCCCGCGGGGGACACCCGCGACGACGGCACCGCCGCCCACACAGCGGCGGGCGGGAGCGAGAGGTCGCGCGGGGAGGACGCGGGTACGCCCGTCATCCCTCTGCGTCCGATCGCCGGCCAGCGCGCCTCCGGCAACGCCGCCCCGTCTGGCGCGCGTACCGCCGGCGGGGGCGACCAGCGCGCGGGGCGCGGATTCAAGCACCGCGCGCTCCGGGCGGCCCGCCTGAAGTTCGCGACCGACCCGATCCGCTCGCCGCTGAGTGAGCCGCAGCTCGACACGCTGCTCGAACTGCTGCACGAGCGCGGGCGGGGCGGCACCCTCGTCAGCTCCACGTGGACGTACCTGGAGCGCGGCATGTCGTACGCCCACGCGTCCGTCACCATCGACAAGCTTCGCGGCACGTTCCGGGGCGACCGGCGGAGGGCCGCATGAGCCCGCTCACTGGCCTTCCTTCGCGGTGAGCGAATGCACCCGTACGGACTTCGACCGGCCGACGCGCGTCGTCCGCGCCGCGGCCGGCGCCTGCCCAAGTACCACTGCGGCCGCCGCCGCGGATCCTCGCGGCAGCGCCTGCGCCGGAAGGCGAAGGCGCGCGCCCGCCGCTGGGACCGACCGCGTCACGACTGCACCCTGCCCCCTCCAGGGGCGCCACCCCACCCCTCTCAAAGACCCCCAAGGAGCATGCACACGGATCGTTACGACGAGACGCACGAAGCCCTCGCCACCAGCGAGGGGATGCGCGAACGGCCCGAGCCCGAGTCTCAGGCGCCGGCCGAGCCCGAGGAAGACGTCATCGTTCAGTCGTAAGCGGACCGCGCCCTTGCAGGTGAGGGTGCCAGGGCGTGTCGGCCGGGGAAAGTCCCCGGCTGGCACGCCCTTTCTTTTTGTCGATCCGGCCCGCTGTTTACTCGCCGTCCGGCTCACGTAGCGTTCCCGCAGCATCTGAGAGCTGCGCAGCGATCCGTTCCATCTCCGCAGATCCTTCCGCCGCGGCCCGCTTAGCCAGCACAGCTACCGCGGGGACGAGCCGCACGAGGTAGTGCCTTGCCTGGCGCGGCGCGAGATCGCCGAGCGCCTGGCGGATGTTGATCTGCAGCCCCTCACCGGCAACCCCCCGAGGCCGTGCTCGGCGCAGGGCCTGTTCACGGCTGGCGAGGGCTGCGGCGGCCGCCTCGTCACCCGATTTGCGCAGCTCGTTCAGGAGCGCCTGTGCAGCGGAGGTCGCGCCCCCGCTCGCGCACCTGGCCACTCGCAGGAAGGCTGCGAGTGACAGCCGGGCGAGACGCCCGTGGTCGGGCTGGCCTCCGCTCACCACCCCCGCACCGAAGAGCACTTCCAATCCCAGCGAATCGGCCACTTGGAGGTACTCGCCCACCGTCTGGAACGCCTTCTTCCCCATGCTCGCCGCCACGTCGCGAACGCCGCTCGGCTCGCCCCGCTCGCGCATGCGATCGCGCCGCCGCTGAAACGCCACCGCCCATTCCCACGCCGAGAGGTCGGTGCGGTCGAAGTTCTCGCCGAACACCATCGCATCGGCACGGTCGTCATCCGTCGGTTCGAGCCGGACAGGAACGAGCCAGTTCCCTTCCCCGTCTCGTTTCAGGACCGGGGCGGCCTCGCCTCGCTCCACCAGGCGGTGGAGAGCGCGTACGCGCATCTCACCGGGCATGAGCTCGACCCAGCCCTGCTTGGACGGATGCGGCCGCGCGCGCGGCTCGTGGATGAGCCCGTTCGCCAGCACGCTGTCGGCGAGGCGCTCGATTTCCGCGGGCGGGAATACGAGCCTCACCTGGAAGGGCGAGGCGTCGATGCGATCCAGTCGAACCTCCTGCAGACGCCCTTCACCGCTCCGGCCGTCGCGGCTCGCGTCATACGTGCCGACGTTGTCGTCCAGCCGGACCCGCGGCTGATCCCCTCCCCGGCCGCGCCCGAGGGTCACAGCCCACCCGCAGCCGGCCGGAGGCCGACCCGCGCCAGCCCGAGGATCCCCAGCACCTCGCGCACCAGGTCGCAGAACTCCGCGGCGTTGCTGGAGCGCGGCGCGTAGAGCGTGACGGGCTTCTCGTACAGCGCCGCCTCGCCGGCAGCCATCTCGAAGGGGAACGTGCGGTCCATCCTCAAACCGGGGTAGTGCCGGTCCACCTCCTCCTGCATCCACGCGAGAAGGTTCGACCGCCTGTGTACGAGCGTGAGCAGCACGCGCAGCTGCACGGCCGTGGCGGCCCCGCGCGCGAGCGCGGCGATGTCGTTGATCCGCTCCAGGCTCTCCTTGCCCGGGACGGCGGGAATGAGGACCAGATCGGAGCCACGGACCGCGGCCGTCGTGATGGGGCCCAGCGCGGGTGGCGTATCCACCACCACGAGATCCGGCCCCAGCGCCCGCGCCCGTTCGATCTGCCGCAACGCGCTGGAGAGATCGGCCCCCTCCATCGACCGGCCGCCCCGCAGCAGCTGACGCGGCAGGCCGTGGTCGCTGCCGAAGGTCACCGCCACAGGGTCGGCGGCCAGCGGCTCCGCGACCCGGCTGAACCCGCTGCGGCTCGTCAGGTCGGCCTGCGGATCGGCATCGACCATCACCACGTACAGGCCCCCCTTCGCCGCGAGGTGCGCGATCGCCGTGACCGAGGACGTCTTCAGCGTCCCCCCCTTCGCGCCGACGAGTGATAAGACCTTTGGCATCTCCCCAGTATGAACCAGGCGTGGAGTCGGGCGCGGCGGATGTCCGTATACCGGACAGACCCTCCGCGCGGCGTTCTCGCTACTGGTACCATGACCTGACAGGATCCGCCGACGAGCAGCGCCGGCCCGGGCGCCGGCATCTCGGACCCCGGGGGAGAAAAGGAGAGGGAGCACCCCCCCTTCCACATCGCACCCCGACGATGGTGACATGCTCGCACCTCAGGAGGACGCGGTTCAGCTGGCCCTCCACCTCCGGACGCTCGAAACGGCGGGGCAGCTCGTGGTGGGCACGTACGACGAGGTCCTGGCGCTGCAGGCGATGAACTCCCACGTCGAAGCCGATCCGGCATCACCGACCGGTTTCGCCCTCACCCTGCGCCGCCTGGCCACGGGCGAGGCCGCCGAGGCCGCCGGGATCACGCGCCACGACGTCGCGCTGCCGCAGCGGTGGGTCGACCACATGACCGCCGTCGCCGGCGACCCCCGGGGGCACTTCGTCTGGAGCTACCAACGCAGCCCCGTCTGTGGCGAGCCCTTCGCCACGACGACCCACGGCGCCCACCTGCTCAGCGTGTTCTGCAGCGCGATGGCCGCGTGCTGAGCGGTGGGCGCGCTCACGCACCCCGGAAAGTAAATCGGCGGGCAGCGTCAGCTCCGGGCCCCGCGCCGCCGAATCGACTCACTCCCCTTCCTCTTCGAGCCCCATGCACCCGACCACCGTGAGCTACTTCGCCGTTCCGACCGAAGCCGCGCACGGATTCTTCGCGTCCGAGCTCGCCGGCGATCTCACGCGCGGCGCGCTTCCGCCCAGCCTCGCAAGCGCCCGCCTGAACGCCACCTGCCTGGACGACGAAGACGTTACGGACGTCTGCGGCCACCCGGCGAGCCGTGCGGCGCTGCTGGAGGAGATGGACGCGCTGGTCCACTGCTACGGGGAGGACTGCCCCGTGTCGGAGATCGTGAGCGATCCGCTGCCGTACGCGCTCGCCGCCCGGGTGCTCCCTTCCGGGTACCGCCGCGCCGCCTTCGACGTCGCGCTCCAGGACGTCCTCGACGCCGACCCTCGCGCGCTCGCCGAGTGGCTCGAGGCACGATGCGACGGTGCGGGCGAGCTGTCCGACGTCCGTATCCGGCTCCTCGGCAGCGCGGGCGACCGGTTGCGGCTGGAGATCAGCGGGGAGCTCGTCCCCACCGCGCCCGAGCGCGACGTGGAGAACCCGCTGGTCCCGAGCGACGAGGTTCCGCTGAACGCCGGGTGCGAGCCTGCCGACCAGCCTCGCTACTGCGGCTACACGATGGGCGGCTGGACACGCCTGTGCCCGCGGTGCATGGCCGTGCACGAAGCGCAGCGAGAGCTGCTTTCCACCCACTGAGAGCAAGAAGCCGCATGAAGCCCCTCTCGATTCCCGGCTACGTCATCGCCGCCGCGTCGCTGCTCGCCGGCGGCGAGGGCACGGCCGCGACCTCGCTCTTCATCGCCCTGCCCGCGGCGCCCGAGAGCCGCCAACCGATCGTGATCGCCCGGTGGAACCACGAAACGGGCGGATGGTCGGAGCGTCAGGCGTTCCACGAGCTTCCCGAACCGGGAGCCCCGCCGGCTGTGGCGCGCGCGTACATGGCGTACGCGAAGCGCCTCGGAGCGGAGGCCGCGACCTTTCTCGCACAGGGAGCGCCGCTCAGCCGTGCCCTCCGCGCGCCGCTCATGATCGGCCACGACCACGCGCGGGGGATCCGCGCGGCCCGACGCAGATCGCTAGAAGAGCTGGGGCACGCGGGCTGGGCGGACACCCTCGTGGACGCCTACGTCGACCCGTTCGGCGCCTGGGCCGCCATGGACGCCGCCGGCGCGGACAAGGTCGAGCACGAGGAGGAAATGTGGTGACCCGGTGGTTCCTGTCCCGGCAGGACTACTGGGGCGAGGAGAATCCGCTGGCCGTCGAGATCGCGGCTGGCGGGCTGGACTATTCGAACGCCGACATGCTGGGCGTAGCCTACGCCCGGCTCGGAGAGGGCGAGGAATACGAGGACCCGCGCGAAGCGGCCGCCGCCGCTGTCGCCGTCGCGGTGGCGTGGCGGCGGGACACCGGCCGGTCCGCTGACGAGATCACCGTCCGCATCGGGTTCACCGGGGGCGGCTCCATACCGTTCGAGGAAGGCACGGACGCCGAAGCCATCGCGTGGGGCGCAAACACGTACGCTGGGCTGCCGAAGTGCCCCGGGTGCGGAGAGCTGATGAAGGAGCGCTGGGTCCCGACCGACTTCGCCGTGGACGATGACGAGGCGTGCTGCTCCCAGTTCTGCTGCGAGCAGCGCCATCTCGTCAGCGAATACGCCGCGTGAGCTGAACGCCGACGCCCGGAAACCGATGTCCGTCGCCGACCACGCCGCGCGCTTCCGTCCCCAACTGGCCTTCGACCTCCCTGCCTGTCCGCCGCCTCGGCCTGCACCGCAGCCGTCCTGGCAACTCCCAGCGAGAGCGGGCAGCGACGATGCGCCGCCGGATTCGAACCTCCGCGGGATCAACCTGGCACGTCGCGCGGCCGCCCTCCTCGCTGAAGTAGTCGCCACGCAGGAGGAGATCGGCGCCTCCGAGAACCTCGACTTCGCGCGCCAGGTCCACAGGGCAGCCACCCAGCTCGCCGGCGCGCTCCGAGCGAAACCAGCCTGTTAGGTCGGTGATCCGCGGCGGCAGCACTCTCCCCACCCCCGCAACCCCGTGACGGTCATGATTGGAGCCACAACCGCACCGCCCTCGTACCGCAAGCTGGTGAGCGCCCTCCGGCGACTGCTGGAAGCCAGCCGAGGCACGGTAGGCGACTACCGCGTCCACAAGGACGCGTGCGACCTGGTGGATCGGGCGGAAGAGATCCCGGCCCCGCTGGAGTTGGACGAGCGGCAGACCGGGACCGTGCTGGCCGCCCTCCGCTATTGGCAGCGGAATGCCGAGAACGGCGCGCCCGAATGGGAGATCGCCACCGAGCCCGAGGGAGGCGCCCTGGACGAAGACGAGATCGACGCCCTGTGCGAGCGCATCAACTGCTCCCCGGGGGACGCCGACACGCCCGTGAGCATGTCTCCCACGGACACCCGGGCCCTCACCCTGTTCACGTCCACGCAGGCCGGCGCATCGGCAGAACAGCGGACCCGGCTTTCCGCCGAGGTTCTCGCCGTCCTTCGCGCGGAGTTCAAGATCGACGTGATCGGCCATCTCCACGGCCAGCCCCTCGTCCGCCTGGACGCGCATCCGCACTACTACACGTCCTGGTACCTGGGCGACAACGGCGGCGAACTGAACGTGGGGCCCATCAACCGCGACGAGGAAATGCGCTCCGTCCCCTACTTCGCCTGGAGCACCCTGCTGGACGCTGGGACAATCGCCTACCGCGTCGCGGCGGTGATCCGCGACGAGGTGATCGACTACGACCTCCGCCGCCCCAAGCTGGTGCAGGGATAAGCACCAGTTCTCTCCGGCGCCCTCGGCAGCTGCACGCGACCGGTGGGGCGGTCGAGAGCTACGTTCGCCCACACCCAATCACATACCCATGGATCAGGCGCGGCTTCGGGCGTCCGTCCTGCGGGCGCTGACGCGAACCGTACAGGCGCACGGCTGGACGTATATGTATGGTCCGTTCGCGGACCATCCCGTCAGGTACGGATACACGATCGGCCTCCCCGAGACGTTCGGTTTTCCGGAGGCTGTCGTGGTCGGGCTGAGCGAGGACACGGCGGCATACGTCTTCGCGGAGCTCGTGACGCGACTCCGTGCCGGCGAGCATCCCCCGCTGAACCAGCACATCAGCCTCGGCCTCAACCTGCCGGTCGTCCTTCGCGCGCTGCCGGCGTCGGCTCAGCCCGAGCACCTGTGGGGCGCGAACGCATACCACGATGGACGCCGCGCCAGCTACGAGGCCGTCCAGATCGTCTGGCCCGACGCAGGCGGGCGCTTCCCATGGGAGGCCGGCTATCCGCGGGCGGACAATTACCAACCCCTTCTCTTCGATGACCCGCCGCCGGAGTAGATCTGCCCGCCCGTGGAAAAACCCGTTGAGAAAACGATGGGCGCTTTCACCAGCAACCGCCGCCCGGCGACATCCGGTGCGGCAATTTCCCCGTGGAGGGCTCACGCCGATGGCGCGCATGTTGGAGCTGACGATCCAGGAAGGATTGTCCGTCGGTCGCCTGATCGCGGACTGTACCGCGTTCGCCGCCGGAAAGGGCCGTGCACCGGACCCGCGCACCCTCACCGCCGCCATTGCCGGGGCCAAGCGGCCCCAGGACGGGGAGCGCCTCGCCGCCGTCGCCCTCTGCGCGAGCGCCGTCACCGATCCGGTCGACGTCATCGCGCTCATCGGCGCGGTCCGCGACGACTACGCGCGCTGCGACCTCTTCGGCGACGCCATCAGGATGCAGCTGATCGGCGTAGAGCACGCGGTCGCGGCGGCGGCCGTGATGGACCAGGGCGGGTGCTGGCGGCGAAACGTCCTCCTCGCGTTCCTTCGGCTCGCACGCGCCGCAGAGGTCCTCACCTGGGCCGACGTCCACGGCGCACTGCCCGAGATCGGCACGAAAGCCGAGCTCAACTTCGTCGTCGTCAGCGCCGTGGAGCACGGGATCCTGCTCGACTGGAGCGTCGCCTGGCCCCTCGCCGCGTGCGCTGATGCCATGGGCCAGCGCGACGTCGCGCGGGCGGCGATCGCCACCCGGATCGCTCCGGAGTGGCGCGTACTCCACAGCGACCTGGAGCGGATGACGACGCGCAGCGAAACCGCCGAGGCGCCCCATAACCACCCCTCGCTCCATCCCCAGCCCGAGGAGCAACGGGCGCTGGTAGTGCAGATGGCGATCGGTGCCGGCCTGCTCTCCGACGCGGCCGACGTGGCGGCAGAGGTACGCCGCGCTCTGGCCCTGACCACTCCGTACCGCGGGTGGCACGAGCTTTCGATGCTCCTGCATGCCGCCGACCGGGCGGGAATCGCGATCCCCGATCAGCTCCGGGGCGATGTCGACGCGGCGCAGCGCGCCAACAACGCGAGGAACGCCGAGCGCGCGCGAGAGACGCAGCAGGCGACCGACCACCGGCCAAGGCGGCGCACGACGACCTCACGTCGGCCGGTGTCGGATCCGGCCGTTCCCCGCATCACGCCGGTTGTCCAGGGACAGCTGGCGCTTTCCCTCTGAACGGGAACTGTCCCGCGGTCTTCCCAGCATGAGCCGAGGCCCCAACCCGGTCCGCGTGTCGCCATCCGCCGACCTCGACCTGCTCGCGCCGCTGCAGTGCGCCGGCGCCGGCGACACCTCCGAGCCGGTGAACGTTCCGCGTGGCAAGCGAACGACCACGCGCGCCGCGCCCCCGGCGACCGCCGCGGACGAAACAGTCGCGGCGACCCCGCTTCCTCCCCGCTCCGACAGCGGGACCGTCGTCGCGGTGCTCACCGCACGGATGGAGGTCCTGCTCCGGCACACGTACCGCTACGCCCCGCCGGTGATGGAGATCGAGGCGACCCGCGCCTCCTTCCTCCCCTACGAGCCCGGCCGGGACTGGCGGGAAGCGCGCGCCCACGAGCACGCCGTTCGGGAGCAGAACGTCGCGTGCGGCTGGCTGCCGCACCCGCCCGCCGCGGAGGATGAGCCTGGGTGGCGGGGGTGGTGCGCCATGATCGAGGAGTACGCGCACCTCGCGACAGCGCTGCTGCCGCCCGACCACCCCGAGGCACGCCGGTTCGTGGCGCGAGTCGACCCGCGCCCCGCCTGCGTTCCTCCCCTGGAGTCGTGGCTGCTCGCGGCCGGACGCGAGCGTATCACCGCGCTGCACCATGAGCTTCGCCGGCGCTACCACGCCCACCCCTGGTTCACTCGCGACCGCGACACCCCCGCGCCCCTTCTGCGGGTGCGCGGCCGTCTGGCCAAGCGCCGCGAGATGGGCGACAAGCGCCCGTGGAACCTGGCCAGCGACGCCATGGCCGAGCTCGAGGCAATTCTCGTTCGCTGTGCGCCGCGCTGGTGGTACCACGTCGTGGTCGAGCGGGGCGCGACCCCGCTTGCGGATCTGAAACGTGCCCTGGACGAGTGGCGGGTTGACATCGACATCCCTCCGGACGCGGCGCTGTACGCGACCGCTGATCGTCCCGCGGGGGCCACTTTGACCACATAAGCCGCCCCGGCAGCATCCGGAGGCATTCGCCACGGGCAACCCTCCATCCCGGCCACTTTTGACCACATAGTTCGTCGCGTCGGCCAGCCCGCGCGAGGACACCAGACGTGGCCAGCACGAGCTTCCTTGGATGAGGGCAACCACACGAGCGTGTTACAGATACATATCCCTTGCGCAGCGCGTCTTGCGACCTTTTATTGTGATACACTGCGACTGACAAGCCGCCTGCGCGATGGCCCTCACATCCTGATTATGGTCGCGCAGTTGCATCACGGCGTTTCCACGCAGCGATTGCAGGCACCCACCTGTCTACATACAGGAGACGGATCATGGACAACACGCAATTCGCCAAAATCATCGCAAAGGTCTGGGCCGATCCCACGTTCGCGGCAGCGCTCGTCCAGAACCCTTCGCAGGCCCTCGCAAAGGAGGGGATCGAGGCGCCGAACAACCTCCGCGCCGAGATCCTGCTGTCGACGTCCACCCGCCTCTACATGACGATACCGGCACGGCCCGTCGGCGTCGGCGGGCCGGTGACGAGGAGGCAGTTGGCAAGCGTGATGGACGGATGCCACGTCGCAGAAGAGACGGAGGTCGAAGTAGACGTCTAGGCACGCCTCGCAGTCCCTGGGGCGAGCACGGACCCATGGTGGGTCCGGCTCGCCGCGTTCCGGCAGCGGTCTGCCGACGACGTTCGGGCGCCCCTCCACCGCTGTCCGGATGACCACCACATCGTTTCCCACGTTCAATCCAGCGCTCGCGATAGAGATCCTCGAGCCCGACGGTCTCGCGGTCCTCAGTGACGATAGCGAGCTGTTTCTCTCAGGAAATCTCTACTGCCGGCTTGCTTTACACATCGATGGCCGCACACCGCCCGAAGGGCTGGTGGAACGGCTTGCACCCGACTTCAGCGCCGCCGAAGTGTACTACGGGCTGCAGGTGCTGCAGACGAGCGGTCTCGTACTCGACTCGCCTCCCCCCGGCCCGGCGGCAAGCGCTGCCTTCTGGCACGCACTGGGCGCGAACGCCCGAAGCGTCACCGAATCGCTGGAACACGGCGCCGTCGCCGTCTCCACGTGTGGTGCCGCGGACGCAACAGGGCTTGTCGAACAACTCGCCGGGGTGGGCTTGGCGGTGCGCGACGACGCTCCGCTGAAAATCGTGGTTACCGACGACTACCTGCGGCCGGAACTCGCCGCCTGCAACGCCCGCGCGATGGCTCAGCAGCGGCCGTGGATTCTCGCGCGGCTATCGGGCGCGGCTCTCTGGCTTGGACCCCTGTTCGCACCGGCGTCCGTCACCGGCTGCTGGTCGTGCCTGGCGACGCGCCTCCGCTACCACCGGGTCGCAGAACGCCAGGTTCAGCGCCGGCGCGGGGGCGACGACCCGGTAACGACGCCGCCGGCGTTTCTTTCCACCACCCAGACAGCGGGAGCCGCGCTGCTCGCGCAGGAAGCAGCGCGGTGGCTGGGCACGGGCGAGTCGGCCCTCACCGGCGCGGTGGTGTCCCTCTCCCTGAAGACGCTCCAGACGAAGCGCCACACGCTCGCACGGCGGCCACAATGCGAAGACTGCGGCGTGCCGCTAGATCGTTCACCACCGTTGTACAAGCGATCGGATCCGCTGGTAGAACTCGACAACCGGGCCGCGACGATCATGGATGGGACGGGTGTCCGCGTCACATCGCCCGATCAAACCTTCGCGAAGTACGCGCACCACGTCAGCCCGATCACGGGAGTCGTGGCGATGCTTGTCCGGGAGCCAGCGATGGGAGCGGCGAGCCCGATCCACCTGCATACGGCTGTGTTCGCGGAGCCGCACCTGTACGACGCCGACCGCTGGGACGCGCCCGGTGTCGCGGCGGGAAAGGGCACCACCGACGAGCAGGCTCGCGCCAGCGCACTGTGCGAGGCGATCGAGCGGCACTGCGGTTCAGCGCGCGGTGAAGAGCCGGTGCGGCGGGCGCGGATCGCTGACCTCGGCGGCCACGCCCTGCATCCGGGGGACCTCCTGCGCTTCAGCACGGCGCAGTACGACGGCCTCCTGCAGTACAACCGGACGTACCCCGACCCCCGCTGCCGCGTCATGATGCCCTTCAAAGACGAATGGCGGATTGACTGGACGCCCGGCTGGTCGCTCACGAACGGTGCCCTTCGGTGGCTCCCGGCGGCGTTCTGCTGGTATGGACACCGCGACGCCGACGTAGACGTCTTCTGCCGAGCCGACTCCAATGGAAACGCGTCCGGCAACACGCTCGACGAAGCGGTCCTGCACGGGCTGCTGGAACTGGTGGAGCGGGACGCGTCGGCGGTCTGGTGGCTGAATCGCGTGCGCCGCCCCGGCTTGGACCTTGATTCGCTGCACGAGCCCTACGTCGATCGCCTCAGGGCGTTCTACGGGTCACTCGGACGTGATCTCTGGGCGCTCGACCTGACCAGCGACCTGGGCATTCCGGCCTTTGCTGCTGTGAGCGCACGCCGCGGTGAAGGCTCGGATGAGATCATCTACGGCTTCGGCGCGCACCTGAACCCGCGCGTAGCGGTTCTTCGCGCGTTCACCGAGTGCAACCAGTGCCACGCAATCCTCCAGGCTCTGGCGTCGGCACCCGACGGCGGCGGCGGCGACGGATGGGGGTCGCGGCTCGAACGCGCGAAGCGCCAGTGGCTCGCGGCCGCGCGCCTTCGGGATCACCTGTACCTGCTTCCGGACGAGCGTGTGCCGCGCCGCCCGCTCCACGGCTTCGCCGACCTGTCCACCGGCGAACTCGCCCGTGACGTCGCCGAGTGCCGGCGTCGGGTGGAGAACGCGGGGATCGAGGTGATCGTCGTGAACCAGACGCGCCCCGACGTCGGGATGCCGGTGGTGAAGGTGGTGGCGCCCGGGCTGTGCCACCCATGGCGCCGGCTGGGTGCTTCGCGGCTGTACGAGGTGCCGGTGGTCGCGGGCTGGCGTGACACGCGCATCGCGGAAGACGCGCTGAATCCCGCTCCCAAGCTCTTTTGAGCACCGCCCTGCCGACCGCTGCGGGCGAGACCGCGAAGCGCCATCGCAGGGGCACGCATCGCGTCTGCCCCCCGGAAGAGACGCTGGAGCGCGTGCGTCCGCTGTTCCCGCGGCTTGGAATCACCCGCGTTGCCGATCTCACCGGCCTGGATCTGCCCGGCGTTCCGGTCTTCCAGGCGGTGCGCCCAGGGGCGCGCAGCCTGACGGTCAGCCAGGGAAAGGGATTGACGCCCGCGCTGGCGCGCGTCTCCGCCGTCATGGAGTCCCTCGAGCTCTGGCACGCCGAAACGATCGAGCTCCCCGTGGTGCGGGCGCGCGTGCGCGAGATGGTGCCGCGCCTTTCCTATGATCCACGCCGCCTGATGCTCCGGCACAGGAGCTTTTTTCACGACGACCTGCTGATCGACTGGATCCCGGCTCGTGCCCTCCTGACCGGCGATCCATCGTTTGTGCCCAGGGATTACATTCTGCTCGACCGCGTTGTCGGGAACCGTTTCCGCCCGCCCATCTTCCGGGCGAGTTCCAACGGCTTGGCGAGCGGCAACGTGCCGGCCGAGGCCGTCCTTCACGGGCTGTGCGAGGTGGTGGAGCGCGACGCCATCGCCCGGTGGCGGAATTCGGGAGGCGTCGACGAGGCCGTGGTGGATCTCGATTCGGTCGACGACGAGGGCTGCCGCGAAGTGCTCGAACGCTTCGCAGGTTGCGGGATCGACGTGGCGGCGTGGGACATCACGGGACCCACGGGCACGCCTGCGTACTTCGCCGCGATCTACTCGCGCGACCTTCCCAAGATCCTTCAGGGGTTCGGATGCCACCCCGATCGTGGGATCGCGCTGAGCCGCGCCCTCACCGAAGCCGCACAGACGCGCCTCACGGTGATCGCGGGCGCGCGCGACGACCTGCCGGCGCGCTACAGCTGGCTGTCACCCGACGCCGACGGCCTGATCGCGGGCGTAGCCGGCGCGAATGGCCGGGTTCCGTTCCGCGGCCGTGCATCCACCGCCACGGACGACCTCGATGCCGACGTGCGCACCCTGGCGGCGAGGGTCGAACGCCAGACGGGTTTCCCCGTCGTGGCCGTCGACCTGACGCGCGGCGAGCTGGAGATTCCGGTCTACTTCGCCGTGGCGCCGGGATTGACGCACGGGCTGACCCATGGAGCGTCGCGGCTGTGAGCGCCTCCTACGTCTTCGCCGGCCCGACGGTCACACGTGCCGAGATCCTCGCCGTGCTCCCCGGCTGCACCGTCATACCGCCCGTTTCCGCGGGCGACCTAGTGCGCCTGCGACCACGCGCCGGCGACGTCGTGGGGCTGATCGACGGTTTCTTCCGGGAACGTGGCGCCGTACGTCACAAGGAGATCCTCGATCTCATCGACCGGGGCGTGCGTGTTCTCGGCGCCGCGAGCATGGGAGCCCTGCGCGCGGCGGAGCTTCACCCGTTCGGGATGGAAGGAGTTGGCGAGGTGTTCCGCCTCTTTGCGTCGGCGGAGCTGGAGGGCGACGACGAGGTGGCACTGCTGCACCTGGACGAGGAGCGCGGGTACCGGCCGATCACCGTCCCCCTCGTCAACATGCGCCACGCACTGGCTCGCGCGCGAGACCGCGACGTGATCTCCCGTGCCCTGGCAGCCGCCCTGGTTGCGG
Source organism: Longimicrobium sp. (assembly GCA_036389135.1). NCBI lineage: Bacteria > Pseudomonadati > Gemmatimonadota > Longimicrobiia > Longimicrobiales > Longimicrobiaceae > Longimicrobium > Longimicrobium sp. The sequence goes on along the minus strand of DASVQP010000130.1, from coordinate 102,301 downwards.
CCGCCGTGGAGCTTCCGTTCGGCTCGCGCACCTACCAGGCCGTCTTCGAGCGCGCGGTGCGGTCAGGCACCCCGCTCGCCGCGCTCCAGCCGCTGCGGAGCTTCCTGGCCTCGGCGCGGCACGACCTCAAGCACGACGACGCCCTGCTGCTCATCGAGCACCTGGCGCGCGCCGAGGGGACCCCAGCCGGCCCACGGGCCGAGCCGAACACGCATACCAGCTATTTCCGTCTTCTGGAGATCGAAGCCAGCGGATCGGGCGGCCAGGGAGAGCGGGACGAGTTCGTGTCGGACCGCGACGTGCTGGCGTTGCGTAGGCTGCTCGACGCCGACTATCCGGCGTGGCACGTTCGTACGGCGTTGACGCTTCTGGCCGCGCGGTACGGCGAAGAGCTCGGAATCGCGCCGCCCTCGGCGGATTCGCTGCTGGCGGACTTCCGCCGCGTGAACCAGCTGTTGGTCCCGGCGGACTACGAAGCGTGGCTGGCTGCCCGCGAGCTAGGCGAGCCCGAGCTCGCGTTGGAGTTGCGGGATGAGGCATTAGCCGGGGCGGCGGCCGCCCGCGTGGCCGGCCAAGATGTCGGGGACGTGGCCTCGGATGCAGACTTGGAGCGCGCCGTGGCCGCCTACCTGTTCCATCTCGGGCTGGTCGCCACGGCGGACGCCTTTCCGGAACAGCTGGAGTTGTGGCTCCGCCCCACGGAGCGGAGCTCGCTCGCTCCGGCGCGCGCACTCGCCGTCGCGGCCGTCCGCGCGCTGTACGACGTGCAATGGGTGCCCCGCTTCGTCGCGGCCGCGAAACGGACACGGCCGATGTCCGGAGATCGAGCGCGGGTACGCGACACTCTCCGGTTCAACCGCGCCCTGGCCCGTGAGTCGTCAGGCGCGGGCGGCGCGGGAGTCGCGGGCGAGGAGGTGAAGGAATGGGCGGCGCGGCGCTGGTCGGCGGCTCCCGACGAGTTCGAGTGGGAGCTCCTGGACCGCGGCTTTCGCGGACGAACGAGCTTTGAAAGCGTGGCATCGTTCCACTACCTGTACGACTGTTGCGTTCCGCTGCCCGTACGCCCAGGAGATCCCCATGTCTGGTAACTTCAACGGCCGAACTCCGGCACCCCACGGCTTCCGCCGCGGCGGGCTGGTCGTCGTCGGCTCGGGAATCAAGGCAATCGGCCACTTCACGCTCGAGGCGGTCGCCCACATTCAAGCCGCCGACAGCGTGTTTTACCACGTGGCTGACGGGGTCACGGCGCGGCACATCGTGGAGCTGAACGCCAGCGCGGTGGATCTCAACCGGTACTACGGCGAGGACAAGCTCCGCCGGGTCACCTACATCCAGATGGCCGAGGTCATCCTCCGCGAGGTGAGGAGAGGGAAGTACGTCGTCGCGGTGTTCTACGGCCACCCGGGGTTCTTCGTCTTTCCGGCGCGGCGGGCGCTGGCCGTGGCCGAGCTCGAAGGGTACGACACGGCGATGCTCCCGGGGATCTCGTCCACCGACTTCCTGTTCGCCGAGCTTCGCATCGATCCTTCGCAGTCCGGGTGCCAGATCGTTGAGGCTAGCGATCTCCTGCTGCGCAACCGGCCTCTGCTCACCGGCAGCCATGTGCTGGTGCTGCAGGTGGGCGCGGTTGGCGACCCGGGCTATTCGGTTCTTCGGTTTAAGAACGCGAAGCCTGCGGTGCTGTTCGACCGCTTGATCGAGGAGTACGGCGAGGACCATCCCTCCGCGCTCTACGTGGCGACCAGCTTTCCCGGAGCGCGCTCGGCGATCCAGTGGCGCCGGCTTGTCGAATACCGCGGCCCCCAAGCAGACCGGCTCGTCCTGCCGCTGTCGACGCTGTACCTGCCGCCCAGGGACCTCGCGGAAACGGATCCCGAGATGGCAGATCGGCTCGGGGTCGGCAGGCTGCGGGGAACGACGCGGCCGGGGCCGCACAGCGCGGTGGCAGCGTACGGCGACTTCGAGCGCGAGGCCGTTGCCGCGCTCGTCGATCCTCGCACGCCTTCGCGTACGCCGACGAAGCGATCGTCGCGGGCGCTCTGGCGGGCGATGTCGGACCTGGCCCTGAACCCGCGCGCCGCCGAGGCGTTCCGCCTGAACGCGCACGCGTTCGTCCGGATGCATCCGGACCTTTCGCCCGCAGAATGCGGAGCGCTGCTGCTTGGCTATGCATCCGTCCTGCACAACGCCACGCGCGTGGAGCCGGCGTCCGCCGATCCGGGCCCGGCCACCGGCCCGCGGGAGACTCACCTCTTCGGCGCCGTCGCGCTGCTCCATGCGTCTGCCGAGCGGCCGGCGGAACTGGAGGAGCTGGTGACGGAGATGGAGCGCCGTTTTGAATCGCCTGGCGGCGAGGCCGCCGTTGACCAGTGGCTGCTGACGCGCGGGCACAACACCACCATGGCTGCGTTGGAGCGCACGCTGCAAGAGCTCGGAAGTTCCCTGGGGCTGTTCGCAGGCCGATACCCCATGCTCGTCGACAGCCGTCCCGCGGGCACGCTGACCATCGAGCGCGATCCCGCGACGGACGAAGTATCGGTGCGGATGTGGCATGCCGGCGGTTCGTCGGTGGAGAGGAATGTTCCCAACTGGAGCTACGACCCGGAGACGCGCACGCTGCGCTGGGGAGAGACCGGCGACGGTAACGGACACGCGACGGGATGGGGCGAGTTGAAGTTCGGCGTAGCGCTAGGCGCCGAACCGGATGCCTTGGAAACCGGATACATCGGGCCGTACTTTGGCGGACGATACTGGCGGGGTGACGACCGGCCCAGCGCGCCCAACGCGTACGGAAAGCTGAACGTGGCGACGGCGAGTGCGATGTCCGTGCCCGCCGCGGTCGACGCGCCCGAGGTGTGGGAGGGGAGCTACCAGTGCTATTACTACGACGGCCCGCCCGGCGAGGGCGACGATTCGCCGACGTACCCAGGGCCGCGTGTCGTCGTTGCCGTCGACGGGACGGGCCTCGCCGCAACGATCGACGAAATCCCGGTTGCGCTCCCGATGTTCGCCGCAAACCGCCTCTGGTGGAGCGCGGGGGAGGGCCACAACGAGACGGCGGCCAGCCTGGCGTTCGTGCTGGCGCCCACGGTTCCCGGCGCTCCGTCTGCGCGGGTGTTCTTCGGCCGGCTCTGGGCCGGGGCCGTTCGCCCGCCCGCGTATGTGAACGTGCTGGGCGTAGGGGCCGGCGCGCCAATGGTCTTTCCCTCACGGCTGGAGCTCCTGCGGCTCGCCACGCGGCACGGGGTCCTCACCGGGCTGGCCGACGCGCTGCTGCCCTTCGTCGCTCTCGGCCGCGCAGCGTGGCGCGACCCGCGTGAAGCGGCCGACGCCGACTGGCAGCGGATGGCCCGCCGCCTGCGCGGAATGCTGAGCCACGTCGAGGCGTCGGCGCACGCCACGCCGTTCCCGGCCCTGATCCCCCCGATTCGACGCACGACCGTCGCGCCGTGAACACGCGGTCGCAGAGTCCGGGCCGCGGCGAGGCCGCGCTGCTTCTGAGCTTTCGGCCCGGCATCACGGTCGAGGAGGATTCCCTCGGGCGCCTGTCGCTGGTGGACGCCCGCGGCGGTGCCGAGCACCTGGCCGATCCGTCTCCCGTACTCAGGGAGGTCGTATCACGCCTTGGGCACGGCGCCACCGAGGCTGAGGTGGCCGCCGCCGCCGAGGCCACCGGCGATCCCCTCGCACTTCCTACGGCGTACTTCCAGCTTGATCAGTGGCGCGCGAGGGGGGTTCTCGCGGAAGCGATCGAGGACCACGGGGCGGTCCTGGCCACCGCCATCCCCATCCGTGAGGGGTGGCGACACGCGGGTCCGCTGCCCCCGCCGGCCGGGACGGTCCTGTCCAGGTTCGCCCTCTTCTACCGCGACGGGGGGGCGACGATCCTGGAATCCCCGCTCGCCAACTGCCGACTGCTCCTGAACGGAAGGGTGGCGGGCGGACTGCTGTCCGCGTTTGGCGAGACGTGGGCGGCCGACGCGCTCGCGGCGGCGTGCGGAGTGAGCCGCGGCGCCGCCGCGCTGCTGGCGGACCTGCTGTGGCGATGCGGCTTTACCGTGCCGGCGGGCGTGGAAGATCCGCAGCTGGCCACGTGGGAGCTCCCGGACCTCCTGCTGCACGCGCGCAGCCGCGGGCGAGGGCGGCGGGGAGGCACGTATCGGTTCGCAGGCACACTCGAGCCGCCGCCCGTCACGCGGCCCCGGCACCCCGGCGATCCCATCCCGCTGCATCGGCCGGGCACGCCCGCGAACGGCGGCGGTCCCAGCTTCGCCGACACGCTGGAACGGCGCCGAACCGTGCGCGTGCATGACGGACTGATCACCGCGGCGCAAATCGGCGAGCTCCTGTTCCGGGCGGCACGCGTAAAGTCCATCATGCCGTCGCGCGCCGACCCGGCTTTCGACACCAGCCGCAGGCCGTACCCCAGCGGGGGCGCGTGCTACCCGCTGGAGCTGTATCTAACGGTGGGCACCTGCGACGGGTTGGCTTCCGGTCTTTATCACTACGAGCCCCTCGAGCACGAGCTCACGCGCCTCGCGGCACCTAGCGATCAATTGCGGGAGATGCTCCACGCGGCCGGCGCGGCAACCGGCCGCGCGCTGCAGCCCCAGCTGCTGGTGACGCTCACCGCGCGCTTCGCTCGAACGAGCTGGAAGTATGAGGGAACGGCCTACGCCCTGATTCTCACGGAGGCCGGAGCGCTTCTGCAGACGCTCTATCTGGTAGCGACCGCGATGGACCTCGCGCCGTGCGCGCTTGGGACGGGCGACGCAGACGCGTTCGCGGAGGTGTCAGGACTCCCGTACCTCACCGAAGGCGCCGTGGGCGAGTGTCTGCTCGGGGCGTGCGCGCCGCAAATCCTGCAAGCGGAGCGCTAGCCACCGAGCCCCGAACCACGAACAGGGCCCGACCTCTCATCTCCGCACGCGCGCTGTAGTCGGAGTAGCGGCCCAGCCGCGCAGGACCCCGGCGCCCCCTGACTAAGGCCCTCCGCCGATTCCCGGCGGAGGGCCTTTTCGTTTGGGGAAGGCCGGTTGAACCCACGTAGAAAAAGCCCGGGACGTCAAGGTCCGTCGGTGGTGGGAACGGCGAACGCCCGGTGCAGCATCCCGGCCCCGTTTCGGGGCGGAGGGATCGTTTCACCGCGCCCGGGACAGCCACATGGGTCTCTAACCCCGCTGCCCGGCGCTTGCCCCGGGATGAGGGACGGCGCAACCCACGGTCCTCCCGGGATTGGGTTCTCCCGGCGCGGCCAAACCACTTCCCCGGGGTTACGGTGCCGCGCCATACCGACCGCAGCTTGCTCCCCGCGTTCTCCGCGCCCGTATCGACGCCGACGGCGTGACCAACGGGGAGTACCACCGGCTCCTCCCGACCCTGCCCGACGCGGCCCTCTGCGATCACGCCGAGGTGTACGCGCAGCATTGCGCCGCCGAGGCATTACGCGCGGACCACACGCTGCCCGAGGCGTACCTCCACCACTTCATCCTGCCGGAGCTGGTCGCCCGTCTCCGGGGCTCCCACGCGCGCGAACTGAGTCCACCGGATCCCTCCAGCATCTTCCGCTGGCTGCTCACCGACTGGGACGCCTTCGCGGCCCGCGTGGCCGGGGCGATCGCCGCGCTCGCCCCTGCCGCCCTCGCAGACGCCGCCGCGACCGCGCGAGCGGCCGTGGAGTGCCGCTGGTCGCCGGACGATCTGGTCTACGACGGCACGATCTTCCACACGATTCTCCCGGGCTCGCCAGGCGACTGGACCAAACACCCGCCTAGCGCCCGACCTGCGCCGGCAGGTCCGGCACGGGCAGGTACCGTGGACGTCGCTGGGGTTCGGGCGGGTCGATCGCGCACGGGGCGATCGGGCACGGGCCGGGCGGCCCGCTTCGCTCATGTGAGCCGAAGGGCAATGCAAAACCGTCGCATCCGGACAGGCGGCCAGGTATATTGCGCAGGGGAAACGCTGGTCCCGCCAACCGCCCCTGCCGTCTCCTTTAGCTGCGCAATTCCATGAAAGTATCTACGTACAGGTCGTCCCTCTTACTCGCCGTCGTGCTCAATGCCCTGCCGGTCGCCGCTTCGGGGCAGGCTCCCGGTCGACAGGCTGCCGATCCAAAGGCTCCCGATCTCAAGGTGAACGTGCTGCTCGACCGCGAGTCGCTGAGTGCCGGCGACTCCACGCGGCTGCACGTCTGGGTGGCTAACCCGTCGGCGACACCCGTGGACAGCGCCAGGGTGCGCGTGACCGCGCCCTGGTTCGTGGACCTTCATACCGGGTCCGGCGACCGGACGCCGTCCGAGATCACGATGGCGCTCGGGAAGATTCCCGCCCTGAACCTGGTGGACACCACGGTGACGCTGTGGACGGGGGATCAGATCGAGGAAGGAGAGGCTGGACTGGCGATCAGTGTCGATTACTTCTGGACGCAGGGGGGCGGTCCCGCAACCGGGCGGGCCTGGGTGGTCGCCGAGAAGAAGCTGAAGATTGGGCTGCTGGGCAACGAGACCGTCGCGGGCGTGTCGCTTCGCCTGGCTTCGCTGCTGGTGCCGGGGCTTCTCTGCTTTCTCCTGCTGAGGGCCGGCGGCGTGGGCTGGGCGAGCGACCTGGATTCCACGCCGATGCTGACGCTGAGCGTCGTGCTCTCCGTGCTCCTGGCGGGCATCGCGTCGAAAGCGTTTCCCGGAGGGTCGGAAAACGCCATCAGCAATCAGCGCTTCATCGGCCTCTCGCTGTCGGGCCCCGGCCTCGCCCTCGTGTACATGGGCGCAGCGCACGGGATCCGCAGGTGGGGCGGGCGAAACCTCGTCGAAGCGAACGATTCGGAATCGCAGGCCCTGGAGAAGGTCCTGAAGCAGGCCCATCACCCGATTCGCAACCTGTTCGCGAAAGAAACTTCACGCCTCGATTCCCGGGTCGTGGCGATCAAGGGCGGCGAACGCCTGACGGGTTCGGTCGCGGGGCGCACCGCGGAGGGAGGGACGGTCCTGCTGGGCTGGTTCAAGCTGTCCGTTCCAGCGGGGGAGGGGCAGCTGCTGGAGAAGCTGGAAAAGCTCCAGGAGAAGGGGAACTGGCTCAAGATGCTGCAGGTGGCGCAGTCGAAGAAACTTGCCGTCAAGCCCAACCAGTCGATCACGACGTCGGCCGCGAACGGCGGCTCGGGCCAGATCAGGCGCCTCGCAAAGGAAGACGTGCTGTCCAACATACCGGCCAACGGCACGCTCCCGCCGCTGGTGGCCCAGCAGGACTAGACAAAAAAAGACCGCCTCCTCGGTTTCCCGAAGAGGCAGGTCCATGTTAGAGCAGTGCTCTTTGGCGCCCGCGTCGCGCAAAACCGCGGGACGGCCCCGACACGTTCTTCCAGGTAATCTGCACAGTTCCATGCGATCCGTCAAGCAGAACGAACGAGCACTTCGGATAAAGGAGGACCCACATGAGCGGTTTGGCCACCAAGACGGTGCGACTCAGGATGTTCGACTTCCATCCGGTGCTCGCGGGGCTCGCCGAGACGGCTCCCCTCAGCAAGCCGCTGTCCTTTCTGGTAGAGCCCAATCAGTATGGTCCCGCGCAGGAGCAGGAAGGGGTGGAGACCGAGCACTTCCTTGTGCAGCCTCTGACGGCCGCCGAGCTCGAGTTCGGCGACGTGCACACCCCGAACAAGTTCTGGGCGCAGTACTACGACCGGTATTCCCTCCCCGCGAAAGATCCGCGGAATCGCTGGCAGCGCCTGGTCCCGCTGCGCTGCGTGCCGCGGTCCTTCACCGCGCACCTGGTCACCGGCGACCCGGCGGTGAAGGCCCAGGTCGAGGCGACGGTGTGGCTCTGGCCCTTCGGCTGGTCCTCGCACCTCCAGATCATCGTGGAAAATCCCCTCACCCTGTCGGGATTGAAGAAGCTGGTGCACACCATCGATAGTGCGAAGTGCTTCGACCTGGAAGGAGAGCTGGTGCCCGTCTCCGGCGTGTTCCGCTCGCTCTCGCGGCAGGTGGCGGGAGATCTTTACGGAGACCCGGGACTGGGAAACGCGCGTCCCTGGATCCCCCGCTACATGGTGGTGTCCATGGACGAGCTGGGCTCCCTGCCGCAGATGCTGGATGCCACGGCGAAGGCCCGGTACTTCGACTTTACCGAGAGCGACCGGGCCGGGCTGCACTCCGCCCTGCTCGGAACCGAGATCGGCATCGACGAGCTCAAGAAGCGGGAGCACGAGAAGACGTTCACGTGGACATTCTATCCCACCGCCGGCTTCGGCATCACGTATTTCGAGACCGACCGTACCCTGCTGGTGCTGCACGAGGCGAACGAGTGGAACGGAAGCCGGGCGGGGTGCCTGGGCGGCAACGTGGCGTTGTGCTCCATGATGGCGCTCTCGCTCCTGGGGGCGATCCGCTTTGCATCCCGGTCCGAGTTCAAGGACAATCCCGCGGTCAAGGAATTCACGGAGGTCGCCCGCGCGGCCCTGCTCGAGATGCCCGACAGATACGACAACCCGTACTGCGTGGACCTGTTCAGCAACCACCACCGCCTGAAGGCCTGGCGCAGCGGGTCGGTCTAGTCCACGCGAACGAGTTTCGTCGTGCGTCGAACGCCCCGGCTTCCGTTCAACCGCCTCCGAACGACGTGCGGCACGACTTCGTCCCGCCGTCCCATCCGAACCACGCTGTGCTCTTCAAACCGCGGCGCGTGGTGGTCCTGTGGTGGCCGGCAGCAACTGGTCGCTGGGCACCGCCTTCGTGCTGGCGGGCGAAGGCCGCACGGATCCGTCCTGGCTCGACATCAACCGTGCTTCGGACTTCCGCTTCGCGGGCGATGACGTGACGGTGGACCTGTCCGGTCGGGGCGACTTCGCCAAAGTGATGGTCTACAAGCTCTCCACTCACGCGGTGGACGCGGAGCAGATCGCCGCGTGACCCCTGGGTCGCGCGCCGCGCGGTGAGCGCGGCGCGAACGCAGTTCCCCGTCGACAGCTCCGCCACTCTGTTCGCGACCCCCACCTCAAAACTCGGCGTGCCATCGGAACGAAAGCTCTGGCTGCTGCGACAGCGGCGAGATCTACGCGCTGTGCTCGCTCTGCGTGATGTACCGCCGCCTGGAGTTCTACGTCGATCATCACGCGTCGGACGACGAGACCGCCGAGGTGGTCGCGCTCCAGGGTGGGCGGTGCCGCGCGGAAATCGAAGACTTCCCCTCCTGCCTCACCAGACCCGCGCCCGCGGCGGACCCGGTTGGGGAAGCAGAGGCTGACGCCCGCGAGGCAGGCGGGTGCGATCCGACAGGGAAGGAGTAGCTGGCGGCAAGCGACCCAGCGGGCATCCCCCCTCGCAGCAGCCCCCGGGAGAAAAGGCACGGGCGAGACTGCCACCGCTCCGCGCCGCCGAGGGGCCCACCGCCATGTATCGCCAGGTCATCCACCACGCGCCGTTCGTGATCGGACCCGCCGGGATCCGCATCCTCCAATGCCACAGCCGCGGGGACCGGCGCTTCACGCCCTTCAACTGCTTCGTGCCGGCGTTCGGGCGCGACGACAGCATCGAGAACCATTACCACCGCGCCAAGCGGTTCGGCGAGAAGGCGCCGCGCGACTGGCGCGAGGCCAAGAAGCTGAAGCAGACGGCCCGCCAGACCGGCTGGCAAATCGGCCCGCTCGCCGTGGAGGTCCGCAGCAACCCTGTCGGATCGAGCTTCCGGCTGGATGACCTCGGGATCCAGTACTACGTGATGCTGTGGTACCGGTACCTGCGGCCGCGGCCGGAGCTCGTCGCGGCGGCCGCAGAGTTCGACGAGTTCGATGACCCGTTCCGCGGCGCCTTCCCCTTCTGCCAGGCAGACGTCATCCGGCAGGTGGTGCGCGAAGGCGTCGACAGCCTGCGGCCGATGTTCTCCGAGCTGGAAGGAATTCTCCGGGTCCCCTGATCCCCGGCACGCCAGCAATTCGCCTGACCACCCACACATACGTACAGGAGTCCCGCAGATGACTACCGTGCGCTACGTCGTGCTCAACGAGAACGCACTCGGGTACATCTCGGACGCACAACAGGGTGTGGCGGGGGTGCTGGCGAGTACGATTGGCGGTCCCAGTCCCCTCAACGGGCCGGTGGCCCTGCGGGATAGCGACCGCGTTCGTCCCGCCACCGCGCAGGACTTCGACAACTTCCGCGTAAGCCCGACGGGTCACCTGCCGGCTGACTGACCAACTTTCAGGTGCAGAGAAAGGGCACGGTGAGATCTGTCACCGTGCCGTTGCTCGTCTCCTGAGCCTCTTGCACCGCATGGGGCTCACTCCGGGAACGAGACCCTCTCGCCAGCCTCCCAGTCAACGCGGACCCCACGTTACCGTGCTGTGGCGGAGCCATGAGAACCAACACGATCAGGGCAAAGCTCGCCGGGATGCGCACCGAGCAAGACTTCAGCGTTTATCCGCGCAATCGCGGTGGCGCACCCGTCATCGTGCAGAGTGACCGCGCGATCGGCCAGTTCGATCCGGAGACGGGTGAGGGCTTGCTCAACTGGCGGGGCTCGAAAGCAAAGTATTTCCACCACCTGGACGTCTCGCTGGGCGCCGAGCGGTAGACCTTCCCCCCTGAGTTCGTCGCGCAGGCAGTGACGAACGAACCGAAACGCGGCGAGGAGGTCGGCCCCGGGATCTACGTCCCGTAGATCGCCACCAAAGCCGCTAAGCAACCCGCGACCCCTGACAGCAAGGAGATCCACCATCATGAGCGGACGGGAACCAGCATTTCAGGACGCGACCGGGGCTGTGTATCACTGGACGGGGCGCATCCGCCCGGTATGAGCAGAAGAGGTCGCCGCAGGCACCTCGTGCCTGATCCACCCGCACCGCGTGGGCCGAACCGATCCAATCCCGCCGGTCGTGATCCACGTAACGAAAGAGAACGCGGCAACCGTAGGCTGCGCTCTCATCCTTGCGCCCGGCGCGGTGGAGGATGCGCACGAGCTGTCCCGCGCCCTTCGGGGAGAGCGCGGTCCCCTGTCGGGAGATGTCGTGCGAGTCCGCGGGGATCGTTACTATGCCGCGAGGGACGGAGCGTTAGCCGTGATCGGCGCGTCGCCCCTCGCCGACGCGGGAGAAGTGATGGCGACGCTGAGGGCCAGCGCCTTCCGCGGTCCAGCGACGCCGTACAGCGACAATCCGGTGATCGTTTCCATTTCGGGCGGGCCGTGCCCGATCATCCCTGTGAAAGACCTCCGCGCGACCGGCGAATCCGTCGAGCATCGGTTCTGGCGGTGGCGTTCGTCCCCGCAGGCGGACGGAGGGCTGGACTATCGCGTCCGAGTGCCCGTGTGGGAGTGGGAGCCGCGCTAGGGGCGAGTTCGTCGGTAGCGCGGGGACGCGTTGCAGGCGGTGCCTTCACTCCTCTCCTGAGCAATGGCACCACGGCAGCTCGCGCCCCCCCGAAGAGCTCCCGGTCCCGGGGATCGCAGCACCTTCCCCACCAGCTCGGCCGCACCTGCGTCACCATCTCCGCTCGGTCAATCATCGGGATGCGGCCTGGCTTCGATCAAGCGATCCCACAGCTCGTTAACGGCCGTCCGACCTCCCGCGTTCTTCGCCGGTACGCCCGTGAGGGTACCGGACTTCGCCGAACCCCACGAGAAAAGGTTCAGGCGATTTTCGCGAACCACGCCGTTGTCCGGTATACGGACAGCGGTGGAGCCCACCTCCGCCGGAGCCTGAACCAGCCAGGGAGAAAAGTGGGGGCGTTGGCGCCGCTCCCGTGTCCCCGACCCCGCCGCCCATGAGCACCGATCGTCAGCCTCTCTGGCCCGGTTCGCCCGTCCTGGCGGACTTGGTGGACCGGCTCGTCTTCACGGTCCGGGAGGACGAGGTATTCGTGTTTGGATCCAACCGCGCGGGCTTCCACGGCGCTGGCGGCGCGGGCATCGCCTGCCGCGGGAACGCAGACGTCCGTACGTGGCGGAGGGACAAGGCATTCTCCGCGATGCGCGAGGCGCCGCGCGGATCCGAGACGCGCCGGGGCCGCTGGGCGGTGTACGGCGTCGGGCGCGGCCACCAGGTCGGCACCGCTGGCCAGTCGTACGCGATCGAGACCATCGAACGGCCCGGCCGCCAGTACCGGCGGGGGACGCCGCTACGGACCATCTACGCGCAGCTGCGCGAGCTGGTGGCGTTCGCGAACCAGCGGCCCGAGCTGGACTTCCTGGTGACGCCACTCGGGGAGGGCCTTTCCGGCTACGACCGCGCCGAGATGGCCCTCGTGTGGCAGACGCTGCACGAGCGCGTCGCCGGCGGGATCCCGCTCTCGTTTCGCTTCGTCCGGCTCGCGCGCGCCGGCGACCCTTCGCTGACCTGAGTCGGCCACGCATCGCCCCCATTCCTGATCGCCCGCCGCGCCGCGCCACCGTCGGCCGTTGGACACGGAGCGCCACCCCCTTCCCTGACCGCCCGCCATGCCCACCGACACGATGGAGTCGCGTCCGCACCCGGACTCGCTGTTCGAAAGAAGCACGCTGAAGCTCGCCTACTGCGACCTGTTGGCGGAGCTCGCGAAGGAGCACCCGGAGGTGGTCGCCGCGGCCGCACGCGCACTGGAAGCCGATGCCGCAGCGCTCCGCTCGATGAACCCCGGCAGCGGCTTCACCAGCCCGGGCGCCTTCCTGGCCCGCGCCTGGGTCGCGCGGTCGCATCCCACCGACGTGGAGGGCGTGCACGAAAGCCAGGCACGCGAAGCCGCGAGCCGGTTCCTCAACGGCCAGGTTGCAGAGCTGCGCGAGCGTTCGCCCGACGGCCTCGTGTTCGCCTACGTCCCGGCGAGTCACGTCGCAGACCTGGCGCCGCCGCAGGTACGCGTGCGGCCCGTGGAAAGCGGCCGCAGGGTCGCCGTCGAGCTCCTCGATCCGGAGGATGGGACTCCCACCTGCGTGGGAACCCCGGCCCTTGAACCCGCGCAGTGGAACTCGGCGCGGGGACCCCGGTCGGCCGCGTCCGAGACCTGACCGGGCGCGGCCGAAACACCGGCGGTCGCGGTGCCCGCGAGCCGGATGCCGCGGCGTCCCTGTCGGCCCGCTTGCCCACCGCCGCGGGGGCCAGCGCCGCCGCGGAGGCCCCCCTCCCCCTGTCCGCCGCCGCGGATTGAACGGGGGCCGGGTGCGCGGCGTGGAGTCTTCCCCCCTCCCTGTCCGCCGCCGCGGACGGCCCAGCCGCGCCGCCTGCACCCGGGCGCTGACTTCCTGTCCGCCCGCTTCCTGCCGGCCGCGCGGGCCTGCGGCGCGCGGGCTCCCACCCCCGGCCCCGCCCTGGAGCCCCAGCGGGGCCCGGCGGCCCCGCGAAACCTTCCAGAGGCGGCCGCAGGGGCGGCAACCAACTACCCTGTGCGCTCGCCTCCTCCCTGTCCGCCCGCCGCTGGTGCGGACGGGCCGCGGCATCCGAAACGCAAGGGGTGATGCAGGACACGCGCGGCACGGCCACGCCCCCGGGGGCCCCGGGGGCGGAAAACCGGCCCCGCCGCATCGGGGTACGAGGTTGAGCCCGCCGCTTGCTGGCGCCGTGACTCCCTACCACCGGATGTGTATGGTGATTTCGACCCTCCTCGCCGGTCTCCTCGCCGCGGCGCTCGGCCCCGCAGCTCTGTACCGCGGCGTCCTCGTGTCCACCCCTCCATGGCCCGCCACGGCCGCCGCGATCACCACCACCGGCCTGCTCCTCGCGGCGGCGGCGAGGCGGCGGCGCACAGCATTGGCGCTGGTGCCGGCCCTTCGTCGCGGACGGCGGCGGTGATCTGGATGCCCACCTTCGGATCTCCCTCTCCCCAGCCCGCGGCGTCGGTCCGCGTGGTCACCGCGCGGCGGCGTTCCGCCGTGGCGCTGTCCGTGCGGGCGGCCGAGCCGGCCGAGCCCGCCGTGGAGCGGATGTCCATCGAGATCTGCGTGGAGTCCCGAACCGTCGCGCGCTACGCCGTGGATGCCGAGACCGCGTCCGCACTCGCCTGCCTCTTTGACGGGCCCGTGTGGCTGCTGATGGTCGCCGCGGACGTCCCCGGCTGCCTCTTCGGCCGGCTCTGGGCACTGGTGCCGGTGGCCGTCGAAGCGCCCCTGGTGCTGGGTGACGAAGACGGCGTCTACGCGCTGCCGCTCGCCGAGGTCCGCATCGCCGACGCCGAGCGCGTCCACCCCGGCAACCTCATCGCCGAGGTCAGCCACCTCCTCCACCACCTGCCCCCGGGGAGCGCCGCGGCCGGCTGAACGACACCCGGCGCCGCGGGCACCACATCCGAAGCAAGGCCGGCAGTCACCTCCGACTGCCGGCCTTTTCGCGTTTCCCCCGCTACCGCCCCTCCCCCATGGAACTGCCTGAGCTGCCGACGATCCACCACCTCCAGGCCCGAATGGCGCTGGCGTGCTCCGCCGCCCGGCCAGTCCCCGCCGCCGGCGTCCTTGGGGTCCGGACGCTCTTCGTGTTGCTCTACGCCGGGGCCGTCGCGGGATCCGGCCGCTGGCTACGGCCGAACCAGGTCGTGCGGATGACGGGCGAGCAGTCGGCGCGCACCGCGGCGGCCGAGCGCGTCGCCTGGGCTGACGCGTCCTCCCGGCCCGGGTTCGAGCCGCAGGGGCGGCGGTGGTACGCGGAGAACACGCGCGAGTCCGTGCGGAAGGTGCTCGCGACGCTCCTGCTGCCGATCGGCGCGGTCGTGGAGCAGCCGGCCCTGGCCCCGACTTCCCCGGCCCCTCGATGGGCGCTCCACGCCGCGTTCGCCGCGTTCCTCTGCGCCCGAGACGACCGCGCTGCCGCGGCTCTCTCCGAGTGGCTGCAGGCCCGTTCCGAGTCCTCACCGGAATCCGCGGGCGCACAGCGTCTCGCGTCCTCGCTCACCCGCACGGCGAGCGCGGCTGAGGCGTTCGCGCTGGAGTTCCCTTCGGCAGCCGGCGCCGCAGAGGCGCGCGAGGCTGCGCGGCACGCACGGGCCGCGGCGGCGGTGCTGCTCGGAGGCGGGGAGGCTGCTGGTGTCGGGGGGCAGTCAGTAGGGCAGGTCGCGCGCGGCGGTCATCGAGGCGGGGGCGGGTGGAGATAACCCCCAGGACGAAAAAGCTGGGATGAGCGGCGCTGAGGCCAAGACGGGCACGGCGCTGGGCTCAACCAACCAGTCTCGATGGAGATGACCATGTCGCGCGATCGCAACAAGGTGTTCCTGGTCGGCAACCTGGGCGACCACCCGGAGATCCGCACCACCGGCGGCGGGGCCCGCGTGGCGCAGCTGTCGCTGTGCACCACGCGCCGGTGGAACGACCGCCAGGGCGAGCCGCAGGAGAAGAAGAACTGGCACCGCGTGGAGGTGTGGGATTCGATGAAGGGCACGTTCGGCTTCGTGGAGCGCTTCCTGGGGAAGGGCGACCGGATCGACGTGGAGGGCGAGATCGACTACCACTCGTACCAGGACAAGGACGGCGCCACGCGCTGGGCCACCGTGATCAAGGCCATCGAGATCCGCCCGGCCGGTGAGCTGAGCGGGCCGGAGGCGCGCGGCCGCGGGCAGAGCGGCGGGGAGCGGTCCGAGACCCGCAAGCCGGCGGGCGTGGGGGCCGGCGGCGGCGACTACGCGGACTTCCAGGCCCCGCCCTTGGAGGACGACGACGACCTGCCCTTCTGATCCACTCCGCGCGTGGCGGCCGGTACCCCCTCCGGTCGCCACAGCGGCTCTTCGAGACCCATGCCAACCGTTACAACCATCACCCGTACCCCGCGGACCTGGCGCTCCTTGAAGACGTTGTGTAGGCCGCCCACCGATTGCCGTAGGTCGGCACAGCTCCAACCCCCGTGAAGAAAAATAAGGGCGGTGAGGCGGCACGCGGGGGGCTCTCGCGCGCGCCGCAGACACCGCCCGCGCCCACCTCCCAACACCGGATACGATGCCCCAGAACCCCCTCCAGGCGCGGCCGTGCCCGCGCGCCCTCGCCGCCATGGAGACCGAGGAGCTGCTGGACCTGATGGAGACGCACGGGGACGAGCCGCACGGCGACCACCACCCCTCCGTCGCCACGATTGGCGCCGCGCTCGCACAACGCCTCGGAATCCAGTGCGAGAGCTACCTCGCCCTGGTGCTGGCGGGAACGTCGCCTCGCGAGTGGCGCGGCCTTGTCGGCATGGCCGCGACGCGCTGACCCCCCGGCGCCTGCTGCCGAAGCGGGCGCCACCGTCTGTCTGAACCCCTCCCAGAAAAGCGCCGGCTGTCTTTGCATCCCCACTGTCAGCCGGAGAATCAACGCCCATGCTCGACGCTTTCATTCAGCGGGTGCGCGACGCCTACGACGACGCGTTCCCGGAGGACCGCGCGCGCCGCGGCTACGGCTGCCCGTTCCACCTTTCGCGCTGCTACTGTGGCGCGCCGTCGTGGCAGCAGCCGTGCCCGACCTGCGACTACTACCCGATGTACGGCTCCACCGGGACGAGCTGGGCGCGAGATAGCGCCACGCGCGAGGGATTCGTTGCCAAGGCCGAGCGTCACGGGGGTGTCGCGGCGTGGTACTTCGCCGGCTACCGGCGCACTGTGGCGTACACGAAGGACTGGCGTTTCGCTGAGAAGATCGACGGCCTGGTCGAAGCGGCGAAGACGTGGGAGGGCGTGCCGAGTCCGGGGGAGGTGTGGGACATGGTGCGGGGGAAGAACGCCGTCACGGCTTCTGCGTGAGGCGCGGGGCGTGGCAGAAGTAGCGCGCAGCGTGGCGCAGTCGGCGGCTGCGCCGCCGGGCGGAAACTGCATCCCCCCGTGCAGAAAAGCGTGCGGCCGGTTCATAGGAAATCATCCCAGGGTGCAGATCACGCCCTTCTGACCCGCGGCGTGGGGCGCGGGGGGGGCTTCTCCCGCCCCCCCCGGCCCCCGCGGGGAGGCCAGCAGTCCCAAGCGGTCCCTCTGGCACCTTCGCGACGGGTCGCTGAGGGAACAGGCTGGCACTCGTCGCGGGACCACCAGGTCGCCGGGAGGCCAGCAGTCCCAGGCGGACCCGCGTGCCGCCCTCGTGCCCCGCTCCGGGCACGGGGGGCGCCCGGGACGCCCCGTGATGGCGCCAATCGACTCCCCGCGTGCCACACGCTCGACGGCGGCTGGCCCCCACCCGGGGTACCACCGGTGTGCCGCCGCACCCGTCCGGGTGGCCGTGGATGGCCGGAGGCCAGCAGTCCCACGAGGACCCACCGCGCATCATCTGCCCGTTGCGAACCAAGTCACCCCGCCGGAACAAACGCGGCTCCGGACTGCGCACGCTGACGTTCAAGTTCAGGGTGTCTCCTGACGAACTCCGTGTGATCCGCGAGCGGGCGCGCGGGTACCCGAGCCCTGCGGAGTATGCGCGGCGCACTCTCGTCGCGGGGTGGGCGCTCCCGGTAAGCAGGATCGCCCGCGTCACCGAGGCGTTTGTTCCCATTCAGGAAATGATCGAGGCGGCGCGCGCGGCCGGGTTGGGAGGAGAGTCGGACGCGGCGACGGATGCGCTCCGCGAGATCCTGGCCGCCGTCACCGAGCGATGATCGGCCACGAAGCATTCGGGGCCAGCTTCCGGGAGCAGGCCGATTACCTCGACCGCGGCACCGACGGTACGAAGGCCGGCCGCATCGAGTGGCTGGAGGCGCGGAACGTCTGGGCGCCTACCGTCCACGACGGCGCCGCCGTGATGTCGGCTCTCGCCTCGGCGTCGCCAACCCCGACCCCGGTCTACCACCTGTCGGTCAGCTTCGACCTGGCCGACGCCGTCGACCGGGCACTCATGCTCCAGGTGGCCGACCGGCTCCTCGCGGACCTGGAGCTCACGGAGCATCAGGCGGTAATCGTCGCGCACAACGACCGCGAGCACGCGCACTTCCACCTGATGGTCAATCGGGTGCACCCGCGCACCGGGCGCGTCTGGAAGATCGGCTTCTCCAAGCGGGCGATCGAGCAGTCGCTCCGCACGCAGGAGCGCGAGCTCGGTCTCCGCGAAAACCCCGGACACCTCTTCCGGCTCCCGGGCCAGGCTCGCCCGGACCGAAGCGTGACCCTCGGCGCCGGCGTGCTCCGCCGCGAAGAAAGGACGGGCGCCCGGCCATACGTGGAGGTCGCCCGCGAGGACCTCGCGAGCGACTTCGCGGACGCCACCAGCTACGGTGACCTGGAAGCCCGCCTGTCTGCCAAGGGCCACCGGCTGGAAGAAAGGCAGAGGGGCCTCGTCGTGACGGACGGGACCGGCTTCGCGGCCGTCTCGTCCGTGTCCTCAACCGCATCGAGACCGAAACTGGAGGCACGGTTTGGAGAATCATACGCCACGTACAGGGCCCGAGGATGCGACGGGCTCCCCGCCAGCACAACCGACACCGGGCGAGTCCGAACCGGGGACCGAGCCACCGGCAACCCTGCAGCCGAGCTTCGACCTGATCCAGGGAGAACAGACGCCTTCGGCTCCCCGTCGGCCGCCACCGCCGCGCCGGCCGGTGAGCCCGCCGGCGCCGACGCCCGAGACGCCGACACCCGCGACGTGCGCGCCCGAGACGCCGGCGATCTCGACCGCCAGCCTGGATCCCCTGATCGAGCACCTGGCGCGGGAGATCTCCGCGATGGTTTCGGCGGCCAAGGAGCAGATCCGGCAGGCGGCGGCGATGGCCGCGACGAACGCGGTAGCGAAAGTCTCAGCACACCTCGACGCGAGGGCGAGAGCGATCGAGGCGCACGTGGCGGAGGTCACACGCCAGGTAGCGGACCTCATCCAGAAGATGGACGAGCTGCTGCGGGCGTCGGTGGCGGTGGCGGAGAACAACGACAGCCTTCTCGCGGAAGTGCAGCAGGTGACGGTGACGAAGCTGGAGAACGTCATCAAGCGCACGGAGGACCAGGTGGGGGAGGTGCTGAAGCGCGGCGAAGCACAGTCGAAGAGCATCGGAGCGACCGCGCAGGCGCTGGTGGACGAGGCGAAGCGGTGTGGACGCCGACTGGCGTGGAAGCCGTGGGCGATGGCGACGGCGTTCGCCCTTATCACGATCATCATGATCACGCTGCTGCGGCCGGGCTGGACGATGAGCGGGGAGCAGCGCCGGGCGCTCCGCGTCGGGGAGGCGGTGATCTACACGTACAGCTCGGCTCCCGAGTCGGAGAGGAAGGAGATGCGCCGGGTGATGCGCTGGCGGACGCCGGAGAACCCGGACTCCGTGGAGGCGCCGCGGGTTCCGAGCCGCCCGTAGAGGACGCCGGGCCGCGCTTCTCGCTGTATGAAGACGAGGGGGTGTACGGCGTCTTCGACGGGGTGGGGCCGCAGGTCTATTTCGCTGAAACTCGCGAACGCGCAGAGGACGAGGTCATCCGCGCGAACGAGATCGTCGCGCGCTTCCCGAAGACCCTCTCGATCGGCCACCTGCGCGAGATGGACGGGGCGTGGCGCGCGGCGCGCGGCCTGCCCCAGCTCCACGAGCCGCAGGGTCAGCGGGTGATC
The DNA here is from genome assembly GCA_036389135.1 of Longimicrobium sp. Taxonomy (NCBI): domain Bacteria; kingdom Pseudomonadati; phylum Gemmatimonadota; class Longimicrobiia; order Longimicrobiales; family Longimicrobiaceae; genus Longimicrobium; species Longimicrobium sp. The sequence continues at coordinate 82,879 of DASVQP010000130.1, read as the reverse complement.
GTGGATGACTGGCTCCGTGACCGGTCTCCGGCGCCCGCGCCGCCCGCGCCCCGCGGCGGAACGGAAGTGCCCGCCTCCGCCGCGGTGGCAGCCGCGATCGCGCTCGCCGAACAGGCGGCGGCGCTCCGCGAGGCCGAGGCCGCGGTGGAACGCGCAGACACCGCCGCCGAGCACACGGTCCAGCTCTCGGCGTCGCTCGCGCGCGCCACGGCCGACGCCCACGAACCGCTGCAGCGGCTCCGCGCAGCGCTCCGCGAGGTGTTCGGGGAGCACGCCCCCGCCGCCGAAGCGGGATTCCGCGCCGTCAGCCTGCACGACGGTGCCGATCGAGCCGCCCGCATGCTCCGCGAGGACCCTCGGGCGCTCCTGCCCCATCCGCGTCCGCACTCACTCCCGGGCGGCGTGCGCGTGCGCGAGTCTGCGGCTGCGCACGCCTCCGACTGTGCGCCCATGATCGCCCGGCTAGACCGCGTGCTCCAGGACGCCGCGATCCACGCGGGACTTCCCGCCGACACGCACCTCGACCCCATGTCGGCCGCGAGGCGCCTGCGCGACCTGCTCCCGGTCCACCAGCGAATGGCGGCCGAAGCCCTCGACCGGCGGCGCGGCCCCCACAGCGCGGCCGATACGCGATCACGGCTTCGCAGCGCGTGGACAGCCCTTACCCCGCCTGAGCACGCCTCGGTACGACGGGCGGTTCCGGACCTGGACGCACTCCTCGACCCCGCAGCGCGCCGGCGGTCACCAGGCGGGCCGGAGCTGTAACTGGCTCCCCGCCGCCGGACGCCAGTTCAGCTCCCGGGGTAACACACGGAGGGGGAATACCCCCGTCGCTCCCCACCCTCTGGAGCGCCATCCCGTCAACCCCTCATCCCAGGACCGATGACTCTTCCCCCACTCGGCGGCCGTCGATCCGCGACGGCCGCCACCTGCTTCCTCCTCCTCGCGGCGTGCGGCGGCGACGGCCCCAGGATCACCCGGGACAGCGTCGCCGGCGCCTGTTCGATCCAGGAGCCGGGCGGCTCACCGAGCGGTGGCGCCGCCGCGTACGTGGAGCACATCACGCCGACTGCCGGTGGCGGCTTCGGCGTCGGATCGCTGGGCGTCTCCGTCGTGTGCGCCGTGGACGGCGCCGCCGCGGAGCAGGTTACGCTGATCCTCCCCAACCTCGTACGCGGGCGCGGGATCCCGGTCGGCGAGTACCGGGTCCGCAGCCCGTACCACGCCCTGAGCGCGTCGGAACTGGTGGACCCGCGGGCCGCGTGGGCGCGCGCGCAACGCGGGGGGACCGCCCCCGTGCTCTACATCGGCGTCGGCGGAACCCTCGTCATCACACGCGCCGAGGCGGGCATCCTCGAAGGCGCGTATCAGGTGGCGCTGGCCACGACGGACAGCGCCGTCGCGCTGCCCGGTGCTCGCCCGGAGGTGGGCGGGCCGCTGGCGGGCGACTCGCTCGGCGCGGTGCCGATCAGCCGGACGGTGCTGGGCGGGGCGTTCCTCGCTCCCAGGAAGGAGGGGGACTGGCGTGGCCGGTAGCGCGGGCGCCCTTCGCGTGGCGGCGGGAGTGCTCGCGGGCCTACTGCTCGCGACCGCCGGCCTCGGCCTGACCTACAACACGACGCCGAGCCTTCCGCCCGGTGTCTACCGGATCCGTCCCCTCGCTGCGGAACCGGTCCGCGGCGACATCGTCGGCTTCTGCCTCGCGGGCGAGCCGGCTCGCATGGCCCTGGCCCGCGGCTACGTCCACCCGCAGGGGCTGGAGCCCCTGGTCTACGGGACCCGCTGCGGGTCGGGGGCGGCAGCCATCGGCAAACCGGTTGCCGGAGTCCCCGGCGACACCATCGAGATCACCACGCGGGGCGTTCTGGTCAACGGCCGGCTCCTTCACCGCAGTCGCATCCAGCGGCATGATCGCTCCGGCCGCATGCTCCCCGCAGCATCGCAGGGGAAGCGGATCCTCCGCGCCGGCGAGTTCTGGCTCCAGTCGGAGTTCGCGCAGAACTCCTTCGACAGCAGGATCATCGGCGTGGTCCCGGAGAACAGCATCCTCGACCGAAGGGTATTCGTGATCGGCTTCGCGCCCCTCTTCTGCCTCACGCTGGCCCTGATGGCGGGCGGGACCCTTCGGCGGCTGACGCGGGCCAACTCAGGGGGTGTGCAATGACTTCGGCCGAATGTGCGGCGCGCCTGAACGCCCGGGTCGGGGCCGAGGTTTGGACGGAAGGGCTCGCCGAGAATCCCCGCTGGGTTTTTATGATCGAAAGCGACGGCATCTCCGTTGGCGTCCTGGATCTCTACTCACGTGACGCCGAGCTCGTGCTGGCGGCCCCGCACCGTCTGATCCTGACTGCCGTGATGCAGAAGGGGCTCCCGTGGGTCTCCGCACGGTTCGTCGATTTCAGCGGGAGGTACGGGGATGCCCTCCACCATTCGGGGGGTGAGAGCGTCGTGGGATTCAGCGCGCCGCTCAGCAGGACGTGGGGGTCGCTCTCCGTCGCTCACACCAAGGTGCGTGACGACTTCGGGCCGGCCTTCAGGTAGGGGTCAGGAAGACGCCGCAAGCGCCGCCGGGACAAATCGGAAGCCTTCTGGCGCTCATTACGTGGGGTCAGGCTGGAACATCCGGAGGGGGTAGTCCCGGCCATAGGCAAGAGCGGGCATGCAAAACGGGGGGGGCAAGGAGCGCCTTGCTCCCCCCGTCGTTTCGTGGCCGCGCCGGGTCACGCCCACAGGCAGAGCACGGTCCTAGCGGCGATGGCGCGGACCGCCTTTTCGACCTCCTCCTGCGTGGAATAGCGGCCGACGGAACGTCGAAGCGTTCCCATCCCCCATTCGGGATCCACACCCATCGCGCGCAGCACGGGCGACAGGCGGACGTCGTGCGCGTGGCAGGCCGATCCGGCGGAGGCCGCGACCTGGTTCCGAAGTAGTTCGAATCGTTCGAAGCGGCGTTGCTCCCCCCCTTTCGTTTCTGGATCGCTACTCCGCCGAATCCGATTCGCCTGCTGCTACCGCCGCTTCGACAGGCTCTTTCGCGCTTATTTCCGGGACGAGCGGTAAAGTGAAGGTGAAGGTCGATCTCTTCCCATCCTGGCTCGCAGCGGAGAGATCGCCTCCCATCAGAAGAGCGAGACGCCGGGAGATCGCCAGCCCCAGTCCAAACCCGTCGTGCGTACGGGTCAGTCGGTTGATCGCGTTGGAAAGCAGGTTGAGCAGCACTTGGCGCACGCGCAACCGGTCCGCGAGGACCAACGGCGGCGGCTCGGAAGGTGGCCGGACGCTGAGCTGAAGGCCTCTGGATCTTGCCTGCGGAACCACGAGTGAAACGCTTTCGTTCACCTCACTGGGCAGATGTGAACGTGGCGGGAAGCTCGCGGAACACCGGCTCCACCCGCTCCAAGGTGCCGGCGGTGTCGAAGACCAGGACGAAGAGCGGAGGAATCCCCGGCGGCAGGTCCGGCACGGGGGAGCGACCTCAATCGGACGGCCGAAAAAATGAGCCGGCCGATCGCTGGCGACCCGCCGTGCGAGCGTGCCGGGGGCCGGGCCGCGGCGACCGGCCGGCTGCTCACGTTCCTGTATTTGCCGTCTTGAGCCGGCGCAGGTACGCCTCCGGCAGCTCGGTCGCGATTCGGGGCGGGGTCGCCATGCCGATCGTCTGCGCCACGCTCGCCACGAAGTCGATGCAGGATGAATCGAGGAGGCGGTACTGCCGCCGGTTCCAGTCGTCCATCATCCGGTAGATGGCCGTGCGTTGGTCTGCCGTGATCGTGCGTCTGAGGCTCACCGTCACTAAGGAGAACCGCCCCGGTGCCTGCTGGAACTCCGAAGAGGTCACTCCCGGCCCCCCGATGTACGCTTTGTCCGCGGTAGGGGACGGGTAGAAGCCGAGGCAGTCCTCGCGGGGACCCACGTTGGTCGGAACGCTGATGCACATGAACGCGTGGCCGACGTACTGTGCGTTGGTCCAGGAAGGACGCGCCCCCATAAGTTCGATTGAGAGCGGAGGCGGCGGCTGCCCCGCGGCGGGGGTGCGCATCGTGGCCTTTGAATCGGTGTCTGGCGAACCACTGCAGCTCGCCAGCAGGAAGAGCATGGCGATCGAACGGAACGTGGGAGACTGCATGGTTCCTCCTGCATGGAAGGGCGGAAATAGGAGCGGGCGTCAAGATCACAGGAACTTCGCCGCCCGTGAACCGCGCGAACCGAGGTACGAGACTACCCCCGCGCGAGCGGCATGCAGCACTTCGTACGCGCCTGCAAACTCGTGGATCGGCGCATGGAGCCGCCCGGCGTCGCCGTGGCGGACTCCGTCGAGCAGGTTCTCCCACGAGGCGAGCAGGTCGGTGGCCGACACCCTCTGCTCCGGGCGTTCCGCGCCAGCGCCGTGCAGATGGGCGCGGCCGGCCGTGCCGTGCAGGACCAGCGTGACCTCGGCGACGGGGGGTGCCGTCCGGCCAGCACCGGTCCTGCCGGAAGGGGCCGCCACTAGGTGTAGGGCCAGCTCCCGCTGGTTGTCGAAGCGGAGCGAAAGGTACAGGGAATGCGCCAGCGCTCCGCTGCGGGGGTCGACCTCGGCTCCCTCGGCTACGAACAGCTCCGCGGCGCCGCGCGCGCCGAGGCCGAGCAGCCCGGCCGCGATTTCGTGGACGCACCACGCGGGCAGCCACGCGGCGGCCCGCGCGGCCGGGTCGAGAGGGAGCGCGGCCGTGCGCGTGCGCACGCGCAACTCCGCCCGCGTCACCGTTCCCAGCCGGGCGTGCTCCCCCCGGTCACCCACCACCCTCTGCACGCGCGGATTGGAGAGCACGCCCGAAGCGTGCTGGACCATCCGTCCCGACGCCTCGGCGGCCCCGGCCAGGGCCAGCAGTGAGGCCGGCTCGGGAGCGAGCGGCCCCCCGAGCAGGACGTCCTTCCCCGCTTCGCACGCCGCACGTGCGAGCCGGGCGTTGCGCGCCTCTCCCGCCGCGACCACCACGATGGAGACATTCGGATCCGACAAGACTCCGCCGTCGTCGAGCGCCTTCACGGGGGCGCCTCCCGCCGCGCCTGCGCGGTGGAAACCCAGGTCCAGCGCCATCCGGCGCGGGTCGGCGAGGGTGAGAAGCTGGACGCCGCGCTGCGGGCGCGCGAGCGCGTCCACCCAGTTGCACCCCCACGCGCCCAGGCCGAGCACCGCGACCCCGAGGGGAGCGTCGCCCAGGCGGCGGCGGACCCAGCCGGGGCCCGCGGTACGGGCACAGGCCAGCGCGCCGGCCGCCAGGAACTGGCGGCGGGTCATCACCAGGATCGGTTCGCTCATGGTCACGTCTCGTCTCCTGTGCGGCCGCCGCTGTTCTGCCTCACCACCCGGATCGGTTCCGTGATGCTGATGATGCGCATCCGGCGCCGTACCTGGCTCGCTCCCTCCTGCTGGTTCCGAGGCTGTGGCTGGATCCTGGGAAAGAGCGCGTCCCAGAAGCTGGCTTCCCCCAGCGAGCCGATCGCTCCCGCCCAGTTGGCGAACGCGTTGGCCCAGCCGCCCTCGACGGTGACGATCCGGCCATACGCGTTCTGCTCCGGTACGCGCACGCCGTCGTCCAGGGGCCGCCACTCCGTTCCATTCTGCTCGTTCGTCGCGCGTCGCCAAAGACCGATGTACAGCTCCGACTCAGCCGGGGCTCCTCGGTTGCCGGCCGCCATGGTTACCCGCTGGGTCACGAGCAGGAGCGGCTCCCAGATGGAGCTCGCGTTGAGCTGCGAGAGAACCGCCGCGTTCGCTTGCGAGTTCCACAGCGTCAGCCGGGTCGGGTCGCGCCGGTCGGGTCGCAGCTCCGTCTGCTCCACCGAGAGGTATTCGCGCGTGGGGACCAGGTGGGCTTCGGGGAGGAGCTCGACCCAGTGGCCCTCGGTCCACTCCGCCACCTCGCCTTCGCGCCAGGTGCGTGCCGCGCCCCTGCGCCGCAGCGTGAAGCTGGGTGCGTAGTGCCGTGCGAAGCGGGGCCGCAGGTAGTACCAGGAGAGGTCGAGGCCGTCGACCCGCGGCGGGTTCAGCAGGTACGAGGTCGTGTGGTACCAAGGGTTCGGATCGGTCGGCCGGAAGGTGTGGCCCACCGGCCCGGTCACCTCGATCGTCCGGTTCGCGCTCTCGGGCCCCGCGGCTGCCGACAGGGTGGGCTTGGGCGCGAGCGCCGGGCGGGTGCCCTTGGCCCCTGCGTCCATCACCTCGGCCCTGAACCGCTCCGCCAGCCCGCCCGAGGCGTAGGCCGGCCCCTCTACCACGGTCATCAGCCCGGCCGCGCGCGAAGGCGCGGCGTCCTTCGGGTCGCGGTGGATGAGGGGGAGGACAGCCCGGACGCGCGGAGCGACGGCTCGTTCGGCGGGACGGCAGGGGATCAGGAAGGAGCGCCAGACCCACGCCTGCGCGCCGCCGCCGAAGTCGACCTCACCCGAGCAGTACCAGGGCTTGACGCTCGCATACCCCGGGTACAGCCCGGCGTAGCGGTGCGTGGCCGACAGCGCGAAGCGGTAGTAGTCGGCCCGGCGGTCGCCGGCCAGGTCGATTTCCTGGGTCCACTCCACCGCCTGCACCCGGGTGGCCGCCCGCTGCGGGGAATCCGCCGCCGCTGGGCCGCTTACGGAGCGCGGCTCCATGGGGTCGTCGTCGCGAGGCACGTCGCTCAACTGGCCGAACTCACGCGCCTCGAACGCCGCCCACCTCACCGGGTCGAGCCAGCGGGAGCGCCACGCCTCGCCCTCCTGCTCCGCGGCGGTTCCCCCCGCGCTCTCGAAGGTGGCGGCGCCGGGGAGGTCGTCGATCGTGCCGGGGAGCTCGCGCCCCTGCCAGGTCCAGCGCTGGCGGTGCAGGTTGACGCGGTTGACGAGCCGCCTTTCGTTCGGCAGGGCGCGCGTGGTGAGGCGGAGCCGCCCGGCGTCGGGGATGCTCCCGTCCTCGAGGATCACGGAGCCCTCGAACGCCGGCCGCAGGCTGTTCCACAGGGCCCGCAGCTCGCCCGGGAGGATCTGCCGCGGAGTGGCCACCTCGATCATCAGCGTCCAGGGGCTGTACGCGACGGAGGGGCCGAAGGCCGCTTCGGTGTCCCGGTCCGCCCCCCGTCCCACGGCGTACTCCGGGTCGAACCGGCCTGCCGCCTGGGCGGTGAGGAGGGGCGTGGCGACCAGCCGGTAGAGCTTCCCCGCGGCCACCGCCACCTGCACCCTGTCCCCGACCTGCGTGATCCCGTCGGCGGCCGGGGTCGCCCGGACGTCGACCTGGATGCGCGCGGCGTTCAGCCCGTCCACCGCCTCAGTGAGGCGGAGACCCTCGGGATCGTAGGCGCGGCCTCCCAGCGGGATCGGGAGCCCGCGGCCGCGGACGTTCCAGCGGTTGCTGGCGTCGTCGAACTCCTGCAGCACCAGCCCGATGGCCGTGACGGCCGGATCATCCAGGTCCATCGGCTCGCCGGGCGTCTGCGGGTTCTGCCGGTGGCGCGCGTGGTTCCGCTGCATCCGGGCGTGGTACTCGGCCACCACGCCGGCCCGTGCCTGGTCCTCCAGGCTGCTCCCTTTCCAGCGCAACCAGGTCTGCAGGTCGGTGGAGGGCGGCCGGAGCGCGAACGACCACGACGAGGCCGCCCGTGCGTCCGGCTCGGGCGCCAGTAGGAGGAGGGGCTCGCCCGCGCGCGACTCGATCAGCTCCTCTGCGAACAGCTCGCGGGCGCGCAGCGCCACGTCCAGCTCGTCGGGAACGGAGGGCGGCGAGATCCAGTCTCCCCGCGTGCCCGCCAGGCGGACCTGTCCCACGGCAACACGGCGGGGATACCACACCTTCACGGTCAGGCCGCCGGTCGCCGGCGGCGCCAGGGTGGGCGGCGGCGCGCCCCGCGCGCCGAGGCGGATGCGGGCCGGGTGCGCCGCGTCGTGCTGGAGCTCCACGGGGAGCGCGCCGCTGTTGGGAAGGGCGAACGCCGCCACCTCGTAGCGCTCGCCGAAGACCAGCATGGGGATCCGCACCCATTCCGGGGGCACCTGGTAGCTGGAGGCGGCGGCCGGGAGGACGTAGCTGTACCGGAAGGGGCGGGCCTCTCCCGTTTCGGCCGGGGCCGCGTCGGCCCCGAACATCAGCGCATGGCCGTTCATCCGGGCGAGCGGCCCGTGCGCCACCAGCGGCACGTTGTCGTAGGTGAGCAGCGTTTCGGACAGCTCGCCGGTGAAGGCGAGCCGCGGCCCCACCAGCAGGGGGCGCCCCTTCCAGCTCTGGATCGTCGTTTGCCCGTCGAGGCAGGCCAGGTCCGCCGCCTCGGCGTAGTTGAGGCACCGCCAGGTGCGGACCCGGTTCTCGTTCTCGACCTTTCCCATCATCACAGCGAAGCCCGCGTAGCGCCGGAGCGGGTCGGCTGCCTCGCCGCCGGACACCTCCGCCTCGGTCCGCCGCACGGGGAGCACCTGCACCGAGAGCGCGTGCGGCACCGGCGTGGCGGCGCGCAGCTCGCCCGGCGGGCGCGGGGAGGTGCGGGCCGGGCCGGTCGGCGCGACACCACCTACCTGTACTTCGGGCTGACGCTCTCGGCCGGGGTCGAGGCGGAGCGCGCCACCGCGGCCGAGGCGCTCCTCCTCGTCGGTCTCCAGCTCGGGGACCAGGGTACCGGTGAACGCCCCCGCGGCGGCCTGCAGCGTGGCAGCGAGCCAGGGGGGGAGCGGGGTACCGGCGGGGGCGCGGAACGCCGGGGCGTACCCCGCCACAGCCGGGAGCGGTGCGGCTCCGCCCCCGAAGCGCGACTCGGCGTAGGCGGCGAGGACCTGCGGGAGCGTCGCCACCAGCCTGGCACGCTGCTCCTTCGGGTCGGCGACCCGGTCGATCCCGCCGATCCAGGCCCGCCACACCGGGCCGATGCCGCCGGCGGCCAGCAGGTGGCGGGCGCGCATCCACCCGGCTCCCGCGCTGCCACCCCCGAGTGCCTCGACGGCGTCGCCCAGCTGCGTCTTCTGCGTCGCCGAGAGCGCGTCCAGCCGGCTCCACTCGGCCAGGAGGAGCGGCTTCAGCACCCCGGGCTCCTGCAGGAGGTCGTGCAGCTGCTGGAGCTCGGCGATCATCTCGGCGGGCGCCTGCTCCGGCCGCGTCGCGTCGGGTTCCAGGACCACCAGGTCGACCGGCGCCTCGGGGGCGCTGCCGCCGCCGCCGGGGAGCGCGGAGAGGCTCCGGGCGCGGAGCGCGGGGCGCAGGACGCCGTCGACCCACTCCGCCAGCGAGAGCGGCCCCGCGCCGCGGGCCGCGGCGCGGAGGCTGCGCGCCAGGTCACGCACGGCGGGGACCTCCGCCTCGAGGGTCCCGAGCAGGGAGTCGTCGGGCTTGTCGGGCTGCGCCCCCGGCCCCGGCGCGGCCGGCCGCTCTCCCGCGCCCACGAAGTCGCGCAGGCTCGCCACGATCATGGCGCGCACGCGGGGTGCCAGCTCCGTCCACACCGGCGCGGGGATCCGCACGCCCTCGGCGGCGGCCGCCTCGCCGGCGTGCAGGCGGCGGAGGGCGTCGATCAGCCGCTGCGGTAGGTCGAACGCGCCCAGGGCTCCCCGGTGCAGCTCGACGCTCCACGCCGAGCCGAAGACGCCCCCCTGCGCCACGCGGATCCAGAGCCGTTCGGGATCAATGGTCGGCGCGACGACCGGCGCCGATCCCGGCGCGCGCGGGACCGGGTCGGTGTACCCGTTCACCCGGATGGCGGCGCCCGCCCCGGCGTAGGTCGCCTTGAGGGTGGTGGAGCCCCCGCTCGCCGCGAACGCGCCGGTTGGGGAGAGCACCGCCTGGGCAGGGGCAAGCCGCACCACGGGGAGTGCCACGATCTCGGCCGTGGCGCCCGCGGCGGGGACGCGCACGATCCACGAGAGCTTCAGCCACTGCGCGTACGGGTAGGGGAACGCCGCGGCCTCGGCTAGCGCGAGGTGCCACGGGCGGGGAGGCTCCGGGCCCGCTCCCTCCTCGAGCGAGGTCTCGGCGACGCCCTCCGGTGTGGCGGTGGGCGAGGCGCAGCCGAAGCGCGCCCCGCCCCCGGTCCCGTTCGCCTCCGCCCACAGCGCCTCCAGGTTCGCGACTAGGCGCGCCCGGTCGTCGCTGCGCCCCTGGGGGGCGGGCTCCCCGGCGAAGGGGTCGCGGTCGAGGACCTCGACGCCGGCAAGGCGCGAGAAGGGCCCTCCCGCGGCGCGCCCGTAGAGGTGGATGTCCGGGACCTCCCAGGTCCACGGCTTGAGGAGGAGCGCCTCGGCCGCGGTGGCGCGCTCCGCCTCGACCCCGGCCGAGAGCGTCAGCCCGAAGTACAGGTAGGTGGTGTCGCGCGCCCCGAGCGGGTCGGTGGTGCAGAAGAGGGCGATGTCGCTCATGCCAGGAGTGCGAAGTAGTCGGTTGCGAGGCGCTGGAGCGTGGCCGGCTCCAGGAGGGGCCCGGCGTGGTCGTCGCCCGGGCACCCCAGCCTGTAGGTGACTTGGCGGCGAACCTTCAGGGTGAAGAAGCGGCAGATCTTGATCTTGAGCGACACGGTCCCCACACCGATCAGGACCCCGCCCCCGTACGACAGCTCCAGCATCAGCGTGAGCTGCACGCTCACCAGCCGAAGCACCGAGACTTCGCCGCGCAGGAGGAAGAGCACGCCGATCCGCAGCCCCCGGTCCTGTCCACCGCCGATGGAGAATTCGAAGGTGAAGCCCAGCGCCACCATCACCCCGCCGCTGATGGGGCCGAGGGCGACCGCCACGCTCGCGTTGGCGTTTATCCCCACCGAGAGGGTGGAGGTGATCTTCCCCGTGGAGAGGACGTACCGGGCGCGGATGTCGAAGTACCCGCCGCCGCCCAGGGCGAAGATGACCAGCGCGAAGGGAGCATCCTTCCTCCCCACGAACGCCCCCAGCTCCACCGCCAGCTGGTCGAACCCCCCGGCCCAGGTCAGCCCGAAGCGTACGCCCAGCCGGAGGTTCGACACGCCGAAGGCGCCCATCTGGAGCGGCGGCATCGCCAGGTCCAGGAACGACTCCAGCCCCTGCGGGGTGAGCGCGAAGTTGAACCCGTCCTCGCCGCCGCCGGCCTCTTTCAGCAGGTCGTTCAGGAATTCGAGCACCGGGGCGAGCCGGATCCCCGTGGGGTCAACGTGGAAGGAGAGCTTCCCCGGCGAGCGGAACTCGAGGGCGGTGTCGACCAGGCTGATGATGGGGTTTCCCGCCACGCGCACGTGCCAGGTGGACGAGATCTTTCCCCAGACCGAGCGGGTGCTGCCGTCGGGCCCCGCGGTGATGGAGGTTTTCGCCTCCAGCCAGGGGTCCTGGAGGTCGACCGATATTGGGCCGGCCGAGAACAGCGTGCAGCTCTCCATCTGCACCCGCTGCAGCCGAGCGTCGAGGCGCGCCTGGCGGGTGACTTCGTCGAAGGCGTGCGTGATCTTCAGCTTCCCGTCCAGGTCGCGGGGAAGCTTGATCCCGTTGAAGAGCGAGGCCACCTTCAGCCCGGCGAAGTCGCTGAAGATGTCGTTGAAGCGGAAATTCCGGAGCTCCGGCGGGATCAGGCGCTCCGCCAGCTCGTGGGTGGGAAGCTGCATCCCCATCCCCTTGAGCGCGTTCCCGACCTGATCCACGCGCGCCAGGACGGGGGTGATGCCGATCCGGCCGGCGCCCTCCTTGAAGTAGTAGCCGATCCGCCCGCGGCCGAAGTTGAGGTTGGCGGCGTCGGGGGGGCGGCCGAAGGCGCGCACCAGCCGGAACGTTTGGTCGGACGCCGCCCGGGCGGCGTCCCACTCCGCGGGGCGGGGGAGCGCCTGCAGGTCGCGGCGCAGCGACCGGCCGAGCTCCGATCCCCATCCCCCCAGGCGCCGCTCCAGCTGGTCGATCCCCTCCCGGAGCTGCTCCCTCCCCGCCGCCTCGGCCTGCGTCACCAGCGCGGCCACCGCGACCTCCACGCGCGCTTTTTCATTCAGCAGCAAGGCCTTCTGGCTCTCGCCGAAGCTGCGGACCTGCGCCGCTAGGGCCTGCGCCCGTTCCTCGACGCTCCTTCCCAGCTCGGCCACCTGGCGGCCAGCCATGGCGACCAGGGCGACCTTGCCGGCCTCCGCCCAGTCGCCCGGCAACGTACCCTGGCCTACGATGCGGAGGATCTCGCGCTCCAACCCGTCGAGCTGCGCGCTGACGACGTCGCACCGCTCCAGCCGGTCCAGGAGCGCGGCGAGGTTCGCGGCGCCGGGGTCTCCGCAGACGGCCTTCACCAAGGCGTGCAGTCGGTCGCGCAGCGCCTGCTCCAGGGCTTTGGTGGTGTCCTCGTAGCTGGCGCGCTCCGCCTCGAGCGTTTCGAGCGCCGCGCGGAAGGGCTGCGTGAGCGAAAGCGCCACCGTGTCGGCGTGCGCCATCCAGACGGCGCGCAGGTCAGCCACTTGCGCCTCGAACGCGGCGAGCCGCGCCTCCCACGCCTCCACCCGCTGCCGCAACCCAGCGGCGTCGGCCACGGCGGGCCAGGTCGCGGAATCCTTGCTCCAGGCGAGCCACAGACCGCGCAGCGAGCCGGCCGTCCGCACCAGGAGCGCGGCCAGAGGCTCGGCCGAGGAGGGGAGCGCACGGACTTCTGCGAGCACCCCCGCGCGCCACTGGGCCACCCTGGCGGCGCGTGCGTTCAGGTCGGTGATCCCACGCCACGCCGCGAGCTCAACGTCCTCGGTCACTGCCTCGATGAGGAGGGCGTGGTAACCTCGGCTCTTCCGGCCGTTCCCGAGCGGGATCCCGTTCACGAACCGGTCGACGGGCGCGCGGTGGGCCGCGGTGATCTCCCCGGCGGCGGCCGCCACCGCCGCCGCGCGCCGCCCCAGCGCGCTCCGCATTTCCGTCTGCCCCGCCTCCAGCCTCGCCAGGGCGTCGCGATAGGCCCGGTGGGCCGCGGCGAGCTCGCGCGAGAGATCCGCCGGCGGGGCCGCCGCCGCGAGCACGGCCTTCAGGCGCGCGGCGTCGCCCAGCCCTCCGGCCAGGGTGCGCAGCGCGGTGGAGACGGCCTCGTACGCATCCTGGACCCCCGCCACGGCCTCGAGTCCCGCGTCCGCGGCAGGCGCGCCGGCTCCCGCGCTGCCGCGCATCAGCGTGAGCGTTTCCACGTCGCCGGCGAGCGACTCGTTCCGGACCCCCGCCAGCAGGTTCACCCGCGCGTCGGGGAGGCGCACCCGGAAGGTGACGCGCTCGAACCCGAGCGGGGTGGACGGGTCCGGGATGGTGCGCGTGGCCAGCTCGCCCGCGTGGGTGAGGTCCGCCGGCATGGGGGGCGCCTGGGGGAGGGCGTAGGCGACGAAGTCGACCCCCTCGATCGGGGGCCAGGTGGCGGGATCGCCCTTCTTGAACCCGGAGCCCGCCCCGGGGGGCTGGTCCGCCGTCAGCGTGAAGAAGTAGACGTTCTGCGGCTCGGTGAGGAGCGCCTGGACCTCCTCCTCGCGCCGGACCCCCACGCCGGTGCAGGCGAGGTGGATCTCGGGCTTGGGGTAGATGGAGGGCTCGGCGTCGAACGCGGCCGCGTTCCAGAGGGGGACCTTCCACCCCACGTCGCCGACCTCGGCTCCCCAGGCGCTCCGGACGGGGATGCGGGCGTCCGCGGGAAAGTGCGTGGCCTTCACGAAGCCGGCGCCGGAGCGGGTGAACTCGGCGACGGGCTCCACGATCTCGATGTACTCGCTCACCTTCCGCACCACGGCGCGGCCGGCCAGCGGGGTCTGGTGCGCCTGGAACTGCGGGGTGGCCTCGAGAGTGCGCTCGAACACGCTCACGTGCACGGCCCGGTTCCAGAACACGCCGATCCGGCCCACGCGCCGCACCACCAGGCGTTCCAGCTGCCCCATGGTGACAGTGGCCTCGAACCCGGAGAGACCGCTGTCGAAGGCCGCGTCGTTGAGGCCGTAGCCGCCCAGCGCACTCAGCCCCAGCCCGGTCACTTGGTGCGGGTGCTCCTGGAGCTCCTTATCGGTGGGGTTCCGGTGCCGGAGCAGCGCTTCGTACACGGGGCCCTGTTCGACCGCCCACAGCGCCCCTCCCCGCAAGGCCGCGGGGTCGTTGATCCGCTCGAAACGGTTGCGGGTGTCGATCTCGCCGGGCGCCAACAGCTTGCACGCAAGGCCCTCCCGGATGGTCAGCGCCTCGAGCGCGAAGCGCTGCCCCGGCACGAACGGCTCCAGCAGGTACAGCCGTGCCCGCATCCAGCTCCGCAGCTCGTCCCACCGCTTCCGGGCGGTGTCCAGCGCATTCCGGTGCAGCTGCGACGTGGCTTGCCACCTCGGCGGGCCCAGGGCGTCGCGGGGGTCGCCGATGCGCAGGGCGATCTCGGCCGCGCGCAGCGCCGGGGGCGGGTCGCCGGCGCCTGGTCCGTCACGCCGTGGGAAGGTGCAGGAGAGCCCATAGAGCAGCTCGAACTGGAGCTGCGTGACGGTGACGACGTCAGTTTCCCTCACGCGCGGGTCCGAGAAGATCCGGCGGAGGTTCCACGGCGCCTGCCGGTACCTAACCGGGGCGGCGGAGAGGTTGAGACTCAAGCGAGCGGGGGGGCCGAGCCGGTAGTCAAGCGTGCGGTTCTCGCGGTCCGCCAGGTCGCGCTCCACCTCGATCTCCTCGCCCACGGCCTGCGCGGGGAGCACCAGGCAGGCGTCGGCGGCTCCTCTCTCCTCCATTTCGCCGGCGAGCGTCCACGCGCCGTCCCTCCATTCCGCGACGACCGGTTCGTCGGACGCGGTCAGGAAGTCGGGGTACAGCACCAGGGCCACCAAGAAGGGGCGCGTGTCGATGACCACCACGCGGTTGCGCCTTTCCGGCGAGAAACCCTCGCAGTACGGCGCCGGCGGCGGGGTGGGGGGCGGGGTCGAGTCCGGAGTCGGGGCCGGGGTCGAATCCGCGGGCAGGCGGGATGCCGCGGCCTTGAAGGACTGCAACTCGAACGTGGTCTCGAACGGGCGGGGGCCCGCGGACCAGGTTTGCCTGCCGACGAGCACCAGGCGGGGGTCGCCGACTGCGTGGTCGGGCGCCAGGGGGATCACAATGGGCGGGGGCCGGTCGCCGTCGGCCGCCGGAGCTTCGAAGGGGTCCTGCCCCCCCGGGACCGCCGCGTAGGCGCCGAGCTCGAGCTCGGCCGTGATACTCCCCAGCCCCCCACCGCTCTGCGCCGCCGCCGTCACGCGCCCTCTGGGAAGTGTAGCGGACGCTGCATCCGCCGTGGTCGAGGCGGTCGCGAGGGTCAGGTCCAGCGCCCCCACGCGCACGGTGCTGCGCAACGCTGCCGCCGGCTCGTCGCGCGCGTCCATCCGGAAGGCGACCGCCGGCTGCCGGAGGAGGTGCCGGATCCACGCGGCCAGCACGGCGCCGTCGTTCCCGGAGTCGAGTGCGGCGGCCTCTTCGCGGGGCATGGGAACGACCCGCGTGCGGACGCTGAGGGGATGGCCGCTGCGGGTGGGCACGCGGGAGAACACGAGGGTGGCCGCAGCTTGGCGGAGAGGCGTGAGCGCGCGTGTCCGCCACGAGTCGGCTACCGCTTCCGATTCCTTCTCCCACCACACGGCCCACGACTGGACCGGCTCGGCCGTCCCTGTCCTGAGGTGGGGAAGGAGCGACATCTCGCCGCCATGGCTCCCCGCGTTTTCGTCGTACTCGTCGGCGACCGCGTTCCAGTACAGCTCGACGCCCCGGCTCGGGAGGCCCAGCAGCGCCACGAACTGCCGAACGCCGCCGGTGGGCGTGGTCTGCCGCGTCCAGTGCACCAGCTGGTACGGTTCCGGCTCCCACCTGGTGCTCCACCGCGTGTCGTGGAGAACCGGCCCGTGCACCGGGTGATCGTTGCACCGGTCGATGGGGATGTACCCCGAATGCATCAACAGCGAGTTCGTTCCGATCCGGATGGGGGCGTGCCGGAGGGCGTAGCTGTACCGTGCCGAACCGACCGGGGGCCTTACCCGCGCCTCGCGGGTGAACAGCAGCGCGTGCATCCCCGTTCCGGGGCCGGGCTGGCCCATCGGCTGGACGTAGACCCGCAGGCTGCTCGTGAACGTGAGCGGCCTTAGCGCAGCGCCAGGGCTCGCCTCGGCGCACTCCAGCCCGATCAGACGATGGCTCTGCTCGAAGGGCTCGTTGCTGCCAGTGGAGACCGTGAAGGCTCCCTTCGCGAGCCCCAACAGGGTGTTGTCGGGAACGGTCTGGGGCTGATCACCGAGCCTGAACGTCGTCACCGCGACTCCACCGTCCGCCACGGCCAGGACGAGTTCCAGGCGCAACCTTTCGTTTCTCGCCAGCAGGCACGGGCAGTCGCCCACGATCCGCACTGATCTCGCGCTCCACCGGACGGCGAACCGGCGCGACCGCGCGGCCTGCAGGTACAGGAACGGGGCGAGGTCGTTCGCAGCGTGGATGCGCAGTTCGTCGTCGTTGAACGACACGGGAGCCCGCGCTCCAGCCGCAGAACGCACGTCGAAAGCGCCATCCCGGAAAAAGATTGAGTGTGACACGCTGCGCGCGGTGCAGGGGAAACGAGGCCGAGCGGGTGGGATGCCCCGGTCGGGACTGCGCCGTCAGGAAGCCGGGACCAGCCGCACGCTGAGCCCGACAGTCACCGTGGGGCTCAGCGCTCGCGACTGCGCCTCGCCGCCGAGCTCCAGGAAGCCGCGCAGCCACGGCGCGCGCGCCCCGCTTCCGCTCTCGCTGGACCAGAGTGCCTTGGGAGCTACCAGCAGCCCCAGCGCGCCCGAAGCGCCGCCGTGGCCGGAGAGACCGTCCGGGGAGTCGTGGAAGTCGTAGAAGTGGAGCCCGAGCGCGCCGTAGAGCTGCACGCCGTCGGCGACCTCGTGCAGCCCGGCCCGGAGGCGCGCGCTCCAGCGCCTTGCCGCCGCGTCGCCGTCTCCTCCCTCCACCGACCTGCCGCGGAGGTGGCCCCACCACATGCCCACCTCGAACGCGGGCTGCAGGAGGGTCAACGACCCGACGGGTACGGGGGCGTTGCGTTCGAGCGCGATCCGGAGCTCTCCCCCGGCGGCGTCGGCAAGGCGCTGGCGCGGGCCGCCATAGGGGCCGCCCGCCGCGGCGCTCAGAACGACCACCCTGGGCTGCGGAGGAATGGGCTCCGGCTCCGGCCCGGGCTGTGCCCGCAGCGGGGGGGCCGCGGCCGCGAGGGCGGACGCAAGGGTGAGAACCTGTGCCGCGCGGTTCCAGTGCATGTGGGTGTCTCGACGGGTGGGCGCAGCAGCTTCCCGAGCCGTCCGCCGCGCCCTTGCCAGGGTCCTGCCGGTGCGAGCGGCGCACGCGGCGGAGGGGCCGGACGGGACGAACCAGGCAGGTTCAGCAGATTGGAGGGACGGGGGGGGCGAGTTTCCGCCGGACGACGAGATTACGGTCGCGGCATGGCCAGGTACGCCGCCATCACGTTCGCGCACTTGCGGCCCTGGTCCACCCGGCGCGCGACCTGCCGGAACGAGGCGGGCTCGTAGGTCTGCAGCATCGTGGTGATGTACGACTGGGCCTGCCGCACCCGTTCGGGTGTCGCGCTCGGGTCACAGAATTCGAAGGCCGCGCCGTAGCCGCCCGTGGTGGGCGTCATCACGCCGAGAATGAGCTGGCTCCCGGTGCCCGCCCACCGCGTCCACGTCCACGTCTTCTCCAGCGCCGTGCCCAAGTAGGTCGTGATGACCTCCCACTTGAGCGCCTGCGCACCGAGGATGAACTTGGCGATGTCGGCGTCGCGGCTCACCTTCACCGAGATCGTGGCGACCTGCTGCGTTTCGTCCGCCAGCGTTTTCAGGTTCGCCAGGAAGTATTCCGGCCTCGCCTGGGGATTGTCCCGCTTGAACCACTGTGCGTCCGGATTGGAGACGGCGCCGCCAATCTTGTCGAGCACGACTTTCATTGCCACGTCGATGCAGTTCGTGGAGCAAGGCGGGAGGAGTGTCGCCGCGGCGAGCGCGTCCGGAGCGTGCTCTGCCGAATCGGCGCGCCCGGAGGTACTCTCCGGTGCCTTGCTGGCCGTGCATCCAGCAATTCCGGCGACGTATGCGAGCAGAATGACCGAGCGGGAAAACCTGTTCATGGGAATCTCCCGGAACGAGGGGCGGATCAGGAGCAAGACGAGGAGACGCGCGAGACTGTGTAGTTTGCACGTTTGCACTTTGCGGGTCGTCGTCGATTCTGGACCCTTCATGCTCGGCCAAGGCCAGTCCGGCCAGAGGCGAGGCGGTCCCGGCGGCCTCCAAACTCACCACCGAAGCGGTGCGGGCGATTTCGTTGTACGAGGCGACGTTCCGGGCGGGAGGGGCACCGTGGGGGGGGCGGAACCGGTGCGGCATCGAAGTTCGCGTCGCTCATGAATACAGCTGGATAAACGGGGACAGGAACAAGTCAGCGGACCGGTGGACACGCAGACCGAGCTTGGGTCAGGGTGGTGGCCGGAACCGCCTAGGCAAGGTAGGACGGACCAACCCCGCGGACAAGAATAATTGTGGCGCAGCTGGATATTGCGCTCGGTAGCGCCAGCCGCCGCTCCCTGTTTTGGGCACTGTTTTTTCCCCATCGAGGGGTGGCAGTTCCCCAGCATGCGAGGCTGAGGCTGAGGCTAGCTCCAAATACATCGCATCCACCTAGGGCCGTGGCGGCGCCGCGAGAGACAAGGGAAGGCTCAGGGACAGGGGACAGCAGCCGGAATAGCACTCGTCTGCCGCGCGGATTCTCGATGCAGGACTAAACCAGGTGATCGCCCGCCCAAGAACGACATCGGTGGCTTCGCGGTACCTGTAAGGAGAGTGACATGACAATTCTCTCCAGACGAACGGCGGCTTGATGCCCGCATTGGAACGATTGATTCGCTTCGTGCACGACGCTCCAGCCGGAACACTGGTTCCGGTGGAGTCGCTTCGCGAACTACTCGCCGGCGTACCGGCAGCGGAGGAGGACCAGGAGCGGCGATTTTCGCCCGCGGAAGCGGCGGAATGGCTGCATCGCCACTTGGGCGGACGAAAGCGGACCGCCGCCGCCGTGCGCAAGGTGATGCGGACGGGGTTCCGTGGCGTTGTGCTGAAGTCGTACTCATACGGCCGCGAGCGCCGCACTACCGAGGCCGACCTCCGGCAATTCGTCGTGCAGATCGGCGCGATTCAGCGGCCGCCGGCACCGGAGACGGCGGACGCCCCCCTAACCGTCATTGCCACGGCTCCGGCTAAAGGCGGAGTCGCGACGAAGACCCATCGCGATCCAGGCGACGAAATCGCCGCCGCGCACGAGCGGTTCGGACGGCCTCGAACGCCGGAGCCCGCTCGGTCGCCGGGCCAGCGGCGGGCCGCGGGGGGAGCATGAGGAGGGCGGCTCCGTCGAGCCGCCCTCTTGCAATCATGCCGCCTTACGTCCCGGTTCGATCCGAGAGTCGTCCCCCGCCACTTGCCGGAAAGGCGCTCCCCTCCTCGCACCCTCGCGCCGGACGTAGCCCCGCTCCACGAGCACGTTGCGGCAGTAGTAGAATGTTCCCACGGGAAGCCCTGACGCGACCTCCCACTGCTTTGCGGCGAGCCCCTCAGGGGGCAGCAGAGCAAGAACGCTGCGGAGCTTCGGCGTCAGCTCCGCGCGCATGCAGCGCGCGGCCTGGCCCAATCGATGGCCGTACTGGTCCGACCAGTCCGTCCAGCGAAATTCGAGCTGCGGACGCGCGGCACGGAAACGCGTGTGGCGGAAGTACCGCCGCTCGATCATCTGGAACGACCCGTGACCCATCTCCGCCTGCAGTTTGACGGCGGTCATCGGGTGGCCGAGCTCGTCCAGGGTGTAGGCGCGGTGAGAGCAGTAGGTCACGCGCAGCCGGCGGGTGCGGACCTCTCCCGTCTCGTATCCGCAGTAGACGGCCACGCGGTCCAGGTGCTTTCGCCAGTCGCCCAGAGGAACGGCTCCGTCGCTCCACTGCGCCGGGAACAGAAGGGGTCCCGGGGGAGCGTTCGGCCCGCTCAGGTACTCGGCCAGGATCTCCGCGAGCTGCGGGTGCAGCGGCATCACGCGCTCCCGGTACTCAGTCTTCAACCTGTCCCTCATCTCGTCGGACCGGACCGCTTCGTTCGGCCGGACGATGATCACCCCGTTCGGAAACTCCACGTCGCCGGGAAACCGCACGTCCGCCACCCGCACACCCGCGCGCTCGCTCTCGATGACCCCGGTGAGCAGGTAGAACGCCAGCAGCGGGTAGATGGGCGGGCCCTGCCGGTGCGGCGGGTAGAGCCGCCGCGCGCCCTCCAGCAGGAGCGCGCCTTCCCACAGCTCCAGGTGCTTCGTCGGGCTCGGATCAACCGCGGGGAGGTCCGTGCGCTCGTGCACCCAGTTGGTGTTGATCCGCCCTTCGGCGACGGCGGCCTGCAGGAGCTCGCCGAGCGAGTCGAGATAGCGGCGCTGCGTGGTGGACGTCAGCACGCCCCTGCACCCGCCCGGCTGGTCGCGCAGACGCGCCGGCGGGTTGGTGCGCAGCTCCTTCATGTACTCCCGGATGTCGGCCGCCTCCAAGTCGCGCAAAAGCACCTTTCCGCGCTTGTGCGCGAAGAAGCGCGCGGCGTGGACCAGCTTGCTCCGCTGCTGGTTCAGGTGTCGCTTGGTGATCCGCTTCCGGCCGTGGCGGTTGGCCTTCTCCGCCAGGTACCACCCGGCAAAGGTAGCGATCCGGTCCAGCTCGTCCTCGGCGGGAGCGGAAGCCGCCTCGGGAGACTCGTCCGGCACCGGCAGACCGTCGGGGTGCTGCGCGCGGAGGTCGCGCAACTCAGTGAGCCGCTGGGCAAACAGCAGGGAGGCGTGCACCGGATCCCTGGTGGCCCCGCGCTCGCCCGGCCGGACCAGCGCCTCCATCCTGCCTCCCCACTTCCCCCAAGCACGCGCGTCGATGTAGGCGCGCCCGTCCTTCCAGTACAGCCTAGCGTGCGGCTCTTGCGGGCCGACCGCCGCCTGCGCCTGCCCGCCTGACCTCTTCTTGGCTACTCGTAGCATCCTTTAGTTCCCCAGCCGGGCAGGTACAGGTCCGCGGCTTCTCACCTGTGAGATACCGCGTACCCGGGGGAACCGTTCTGCGTTTTGTTACTGGAGTTTTGTTACTGGCTCCAGACCTGAGCTAAAAACGAAAACCCGCAGGCGGCGTAAGTCGCCGTCCTACGGGCCATTTAGCTCAGGTTCGCAAACGAATGCTCGAACCCCCGACCTCCGGTTTAGGAATCTTGTGCTCTATCCACCTGAGCTACGGGAGCCAAATCGGGTCGAATCTAGCAAGACACACGGGGGCGGTCAATTGAAGCGCGCGCACGGGCATACGCACCGCTGCGCGCGTGCGCCCGCCTCTCGATGCGGTGCGCTGGCGGCTTTGGAGCGGCAGACGCGGCTGGGACTTGACGCCGCATCCAAACAGCACCTAATTCGCCGTTACAAGCGAACCGCTGGGAAAGATCAGTCGCTCTATACCGGATGCGGCCGCCCCCTCTCGTCTCTCGTGTCAACCCTTTCGCGTAAAAACTTTTATGATGCCTCGCAAAGCACCCGGGACGAGCGTCGTCTGCGCCGTACTCCTTGCATTGACCGCCTGCCGGGATCTCCCTACGGCTGTCGCACCATCAGCGCCCGCACGGAGTGCCGGAGGACGAGCTGCCGCTGGAGGAGGGTTGCACCTCGGGCAATCGCCGCTGGTATGTGTGCTCGGCCGCCCGGCACCGGCGCCAGCCACCGGATGGCAGACGCGCCGGGATACGATCTTCCTCCCCCGCTCGGAATACGACGCGCGCGGCCCGATGGTGCGCTACCTCTTCTGGCGGTTGGCGCCGGGTGGCGGGATCGCGCACACGGCGACCTGCACGGTGCCGTACTCGGAGGCAGCGCTGCGCCGCGTGGATCGCCACTTCGGCGTGGAGCGGGGCGGAGGGGCGGACCAGTTCATCGTGCGCCAGGGGATGTTGACGACGCAGAGCTGTGTCGAGGACGAGAACACCAACGCGTGCGTGTTTGACCCGCTCGTGGTCACGGCGCCTCCAAGGGAGAACTCAGACCCGTGTGAGGCAAGGCCGCATGAATGCACGAACAAGTTTGGGAGTGGGTCAGAGGATTGGTGGAGCGACCCCAACTCGTGGGGTGGTGGTGGAGGCGGGGGTGATCCAGCCCCCCCAGAGGACACCGACCCGGCGAAAAGCTATGAACAGGGCCCGCTTCTCTGGACTGTGTGTGTGCTCGCGATGCTGAATAGCACCTATACGGTCGCGCAGGTGGCGGACAAGTTCGAAGCATGGTACAAGGCGTATCGGGAGGCCGAAGGCCTACAGCGTCTTTATCAAGCGATTATCGAGAACAATCCCGACCCAGCTATGCGACAGTTGTACGAGTATCAGTACAAGCAGGCACTCCAGCGTCAGGAGGACGCGAGGGGCGCAGTATCCGAGGCAACCGGCGCGAGCGCGTGGGCACTGTTGGGCGCGGGACTCGCGTGCGGGGCGTCGGCGCTGGTCCCAACACCCTAAGGGAGGAGGTCGTGAGGGTGAGAGAAATGCCGCGTACGGCTGGCGCCAGGAGATACAAACAGCTTCTTGCGATCATCTGGGTCGCAGCCATCGTCGGAATCACGCTGTCCGCCCGTGCGATGCTCGACGCGATCCTCGACGCGCCATTCGTCCCAACCGAGCGGCTGTGGAGGAGCGTGGCTAAGCAGGCGCTTTTCATCTGCGGGGGCGCCATAATGCTTTGGATCGCTCATCGGGGCACAAGTAGGAACCTTGCTCCTCCGGAGTGGCTACTGCTGGTGCTTGTGCTACTCCAATCGCTTGCGATCCTGCTGTAAGTAGTTCAGTAGGCAGTTCGATTAGAGGCTTGGGCGTGTTCCCCCTGGCAGGGGCCGGGCTGCGCGCGCAGTAAGGCGACAAACAACGTCGCCAAACCGCGCCCGGCCACTGGCGTTCGGCGCCGGTCGCGCTACAGCTCTCGCATCCGCACGTAGGCCATGCCGGCCGTTTTCGGATGTGGCTGCTCTGGGATTGCTCGTTGTGTTTCTGGATTTACTTAGGAGCGAACTTCGAGCACGCGAGGCGGTTCGGAGTGACCGTCCGTGGAGCGCGCCCGCCCCCGCCGGGGCGGATTCCATCTGGAATCCGCCCTGCGGTGTTTGGGTCGTTTCTGCTCACACGTTTCAGTGTGATTCGCGTTCCAACCCACGATCGCCTTGATGGTGCGGTGGGGGCCCGATGTCGAACATCTTGTGGAACCTCCGCGGAGACGTACCTTCCGGGCAAGCTCGCCCTTCCCACACGCTCCTGCGCTCAGCGGAAGTGCCTGTCACCCCTCCTCTACGGAGCCAGCATGGAGAAACGCGCGGGATCGTTGACGAACCCGAGGTTCGTGGGAGTCGCGTGCGCGATCGCGGCGACGGGGCTCGGATTGGCGTACATGGCCGCGGCCGGCGCTCCGCCCGTCTATCTCGCCGTCAATGCGCTGGCCCTGGTGCTGGGACTCGCGTTCCTTGGCGTCATGCCGGGCTCGGCGGGGCGGATGCCGTCGCTCCTCGGCGTGGGGCTCCTGGCATCCGGAGGGCTGCTGCTCGCCACGGCGCTGTTCGGTGTCTCGGTGGAGGGTGCCTCGCGCTGGATGTCCATCGCGGGGCTCAACCTGCAGATCAGCCTCGTGGTGGTGCCCGCGATGCTGGTCGCGTTCGCGCGGCGCCGCGATCTGCTCTCTACGCTGGGGGTGATGCTGGCGGCCGTTGCGCTCGCTCTGCAGCCCGACCGCGCGATGGCCGGCGTGCTCGCCCTGTCACTGGCGGTGCTCGCGGTGCACCGGCGGGATCGGTGGATGATCTCGGCGCTGGGCGTGGCCACCGCGGGCTTCGTGGCGACGCTGCTCCGCCCCGATCGGCTGCCGGCCGTGCCGTACGTCGATCAGATCTTCTACACCGCGTTCGAGGTTCACGCGCTGGCGGGGCTGGCCGTCGTCAGTGGCGCGCTCCTGCTCGTCGTTCCGGCGATCTCAGGAGTCAGGGCCGATCCGGAGAACCGCGACGTCTATGCTGTTTTCGGTCTCGCGTGGCTCTGCATCGCGGTGGCGGCCGCGCTCGGCAACTATCCCACGCCGCTGGTGGGCTACGGTGGGAGCTCTGTGCTGGGGTACGCGCTCAGCCTGGCGTTCCTGCCCGGGAAGGCGCGATCCGCCGCTTCCGCCGAGGGACGTGCGGAACATGCGGCGCCGGCGGAGGGAGACCGGGGTTCCGATCTGCGGATCGGCATCGCGTACGCATGAAGAGCCCGGCGTGACGACAGGGGCCTGGCGCGGAGGATCAACGACGATCACGTTTGACAAGCGGAGGGGCGGCTCGCGCGAGCCGCCCCTCCGCTTGCCCGTCCGTCGATCAGAGGAGGGTGCGGGGCATACGACGCGGCTCCAGCCGGCAATGGCGCGGGATCTGTGGCGATCCTGGCCGCGCATCGCTAGTGTTACGTACGTCCTTGCCCCGGCCGACGTGGCGCCCGGATTGGCACCTCACGCACCCGCTCCGGCTCTTCCCCGATGGCACTTCCGAACCCCCTCGAGACGACGGACGCGGCCCGCATCGGTGTGACGGATGGCGGAGCGGCGCCTCTCCCTGCCCTGCTCGGGGGCCCCGCAAGCGTCCGCATCCCCGGTCCGCACTTCCGGTGGCCGCTCATCGAGGCAGACGACGAGGAGGCGGTGCTCGCGCAGCTGCGCAGCGCCGAGCTCTCGTACCATCGCCGGGCAGGCGTCGTCGCGGAATTCGAGGACGCATTCGCATCGTACCACGGGGTGCCCTTTGCGATGTCGGCGAATTCGGGGAGCGCGGCGCTGCACGCGGCGTTCTTCGCCCTGGACCTGGAGCCGGGGGACGAGGTGCTGGCGCCGGCATACACGCACCTCTCCACGGTGCTCCCGATGCTGCACTGCCACCTCGTTCCCGTTCTCTGCGACGTCGAAGAGGAAACGGGGAACCTGGACCTCGCGGATGCGGAGCCGCGCATCGGCCCCCGCACCCGCGCCATCGTGGTCACCCACCAGTACGGCCACGTGTGCGACATGCCCGCCGTGCTCGCGTTCGCCCGAAAGCACGCGCTCCGCGTGGTGGAAGACTGCTCCCACGCGCACGGGGCCACGCTCCACGGACAGCTCGCCGGCACCTTTGGCGACGCGGGGTGCTTCAGCCTGCAGGCCCACAAGGCGGTGCCCGCGGGCGAAGGCGGGGTGCTGATCTGCCGCGATCCGCGGGTGATGGAGCGTGCCTCGCTGCTGGGCCACTTCCGGCAGCGCACGCCCGCCACCACCGACGCGTACGCGCCCTTTGCCGAGACGGGATACGGACTCAAGAACCGGCTCCACCCCCTGGGAGCGGCCCTTGCCCTGTCGCAGCTTCGCAAGCTGCCGGCGCGCATCGAAGCGCGCCGCGCGAACCTGTGGTACTTCGACGAGGAGCTGCGCGGCGTTCCCGGAGTGCGCCCGCTGACGACCGCGCCGGGCGTGTCGAGAGGAGGCTACTTCCGCTATCTGGTGCGCTACGACGCGGCGGAGCTGGGCGGGCTGCTGGCGGGGCGCTACGTGGAGGCCCTGCGCGCGGAGGGCGTGCTGGAGGTAAGCCCGGGGAGCCTGGCGAAGCCCCTGCACCTCACCCCGATCTTCCAGACGCTCGACGACCGCATGTACCGCAACGGATGGCCACGGCGCGGCCCGCACATCAGCCGCGCCCTGGTGTACGGCCCCGGCGACTTTCCCCGCGCGGAGCGGTTTTCCGCGGCCACCCTCCAGTTTCCGGCGTTCACGGAGCCGAGCTCCCATATCATCGCGGCATATTGCGCGGCCATGGTGAAGGTGGCGCGGCATGCGTCCATACTGGCGGAGGAGGCTTGAGGACGCTGATCGCGGGGGGCGGCGTGGCCGGGCTGGCCGCCGCCCGGGCGCTTCGCTCGCGCGGGCTGGGGTGCACGATCCTGGAAGGCTCGGGCGAGCTCGGGGGCCTGGCGTGCACGGACCAGGCGGACGGGTTCAGCTTCGACCGCACCGGGCACGTCCTGCACTTCAGCCGGCCGGAGGTCCGGGCCGAGTTCGAAGCGCTCGGCGTGCCGCTCACGCGCACGGAAAGGCGCGCCGCGGTGGTGGTGCGCGATGCGGTGGTGCCCTACCCCTTCCAGTTCAACCTGTGGGCGCTGGGCGATCCCGGCCTCGCCAGGCGTGCGCTGAAAACGGCGCGCCAGGCGCACGCCGGCCGCGACCCCAACCCCGCCTCCTTCGCCGGCGTGCTGGCGGGAGCGTGGGGCGAGACGATGGAGGCGCTCTTCTTCAGGCCGTACAACGAGAAGCTCTGGGGGCGCGGGCTGGAGGAGCTGCCGCCCGACTGCGCGGGCGACTTCCTCCCCGATCCCCAGCTCGACCTGGTGGAGGAGGGTATCCGTGGGCCCACCGGCTACACGGGATACAACGCGCACTTCCTTTATCCCGCCTCCGGGCGGCTGGGCGACGTCATCGACGCGCTGGCGCGGCCCCTCCAGCCACAGGTCCACCTCCACAGCACCGTGGCGTCGGTGGATCTGGAGCGGCGCACGGCCGCCACCCGCGACGGAAGGGAGTTCCCGTTCGACCACCTGATCAGCACGATGCCGCTCCCCGCGCTCCTGGCAGCCGCGAAGCTCCCCCTGCCGGAGGGCGGACTGCTGGACGCGACCCGCGTGGGCAACGTCCGCGTCCGCATCCGCGGGCGGATGCTGAGCGACCTGCACTGGATCTACACCCCCGATCCGTCCGTCGTCTTCCACCGGGTGGGCTTCCCGGCGAACCTGAACCCCCGCACCTGCCCGCCGGGGTGCATCAGCCTTTCCATCGAGCACACGATTCCGCGCGAGGGGGAGCGGCGCGGCTCGGGGGAGATCGCGGTGTCGGCCGTGGAATACCTCGTTCGCGTGGGGTTGATCGAGGTGGAGTCGTGGAGCGCGGAGGAGATCGTGCTGTCGCCCGCGTACGTGGTGTGGCGGGCGGCGGGGCGTCCGTGGTTCCGCGAAATGGCGGAGATGCTCCGCGAGCGCGGGGTGCTGCTCGCCGGCCGATTCGGCACGTGGGAGTACCTGTCGCTGGAGGGCGCCTATGCGTCGGGGATGGCGGCGGCGGAAGCGGTCGCGGGGCGGGAGGTGGCGCGTGTCTGACGTGCGGCCGGGGCGCGTGGTGATCGTCGGCGGGTGCGGGTTCATCGGCAGCCGGCTCGCCAACGCGCTGGCCGCGCGGGGAGCCGACGTCACGGTGGCCGACATCGCCCCTCCCCCCGCCGACCTGGACTCACGCTGCCGGGTGGAGGAGCGGGACGTGCGCCGGGCCGCCGGCCTCCGCGGAGTCGCGCGGGGCGCGGAGGCGGTTTTCGCGCTGGCGGCAAAGCTGAAGAAGACGTGCGAGGAGGATCCCGCTTGCGGGTGGCAGACCAACGTGCTGGGGATGGCCAACCTGCTGGACGAGGTGATCGCCTCCGGCAGCCGGCCGCGCGTCGTCTTCACGAGCTCGGGCGGGGTGTACGACCCTGACGGCACCGTGTTCCCCACTCCAGAGTCGGGGGCGCTCCGGGCGATCGGGCTCTACGCGGCGTCGAAGCTCGCCGGGGAGGGGATGGTCGCGGCCTCGGCGGCGGCGGGCGGCTTCTCCGCGGTGATCTTTCGCCCCTTTACCGTGTTCGGCGCCGGGCCGGCGGCGGGTGAGCGGGGGCACTTCATCGCGCACTGGCTGGAGCTCGCCGCCGCGGGACGGCCGTTGACGCTGCACGGCGACGGGTGCGGCACGGTGGACCTCACCTGCGTGGACGACGCGGTGCGCGCGCTGGAAATGGCGGCGCGGGCGCCCATCCCCCCGCGGCAGTGCCGGACGTACAACCTGGGCGGCGGAACCGAGACGCCGGTGGCCGAGGTGGCCCGCTGGATGCGCGAGGCCGATCCGTCGATCACGGTGACGCACACGGCCGCGCCGCACCAATCGCCGTCGCGGCAGTCCGCGGACATGCGGCGCATCCGGGAGGAGCTGGGGTATGAGCCGGCGGTGCACCCGCGCGACGAGATCCGGCGGTTGGTGGAGGCCCGGCTGGGCGGGGCGGGGCGGTGAGCGCGGCGCTGGCCGGCGCGCTCCTGGCGGCCGTCCTGTGCGCCGCCCTCACGCCGCTCGCTGGGCGCCTGGCTTCGCGGCTGGGGATCGTGGCCGGCGCGAACCCGGACGTGCCCACGCACACCCGTGCGGTTCCGCTGCTGGGGGGTGTCGCGATCTTGTCGGGAGTGGCGCCCGTGCTGGCGATGGCGGCGGCGGCGGACTCGCGCTGGAGGGCCTTCGCCCTCGCCCTGGTTCCCCTCCTGCTGCTGGGGCTCTACAAGGACTGGGCGGAGCGCCCGCTCTCCCCCGCCCTCCAGCTCGCGGTGCAGGGTGCGGCGGCGGGGGTGCTGGTGTGGGGCGGACTGCGTCTCGACGTGCTTACCCACCCCGCCGCCGATGCCGCGGCCAGCGTGTTCGTGTGCCTCTGGATCGTCAACAGCTGGAACTTCATCGACGTCATGGACGGACTGGCCGCGAGCGTGGCGGTGGTCAGCGCCGTGGCCTTCGCGCTCGCGGCGGGCCACCTGGGGGACCGGACGGCGGCGGCGGTCGCCTTCGCCATCGCGGGCGGCGCACTGGGCTTCCTCCTGCACAACCGGCCGCCGGCGCGCATCTTCATGGGCGACGTCGGCTCGTTCGCGCTGGGGCTCTCCTTCGCCGCGCTGGTGATGGCGACGTCGCGCGGCGTGGGTTCGGGAGCCGGCGCGCTGCTCCTGGTGGCGGTGCCGCTGGCGGACGTCGCCTTCAGCTCCCTCGTCCGGATCCGGGCCGGCCGCTCGCCGCTCGTGGGCGGGGCCGAGCACCTGTGCCTCCGTCTGCTGGCGCGGGGGTGGAGAGTACCGGTGATCCTGGCGGCCGCGTCGATCGCGGCGGCGGCGGGGGGTACCGCCGGGCTGTTCCTCCTTCGGCAGGATCAGGCTCCACCGGCCGCGACGACCACCACCGAATAAGGAAGGAGCGGGAGGCGCTGCTCGCGCACCACGCGCAGACCCCGCTCCACGGCCAGGCGGCGCACCGTGCCGGGACTCTGGTGGACGTGGTTCACGCACACGTAGGCACGCCCCCCGGGACGCAGGCGCGGCCCCACCGCGGCAAGAAAGCGATCGAGCACCTCCCACCCCATCTCACCCCCGCAGGTGCGGACGGCCTGGCGGCGCCGCTCTTCGTCGTCGCTCAGCCCCGTGTCCCGCATCTGCATCTCGAACACCGCGCGCGGGGTGAAGGGAGGAACGAACCACGCCACGTCGAAGCTTCCCTCCACACCGGCAAGCAGATCGGTGCAGCGAACGTCGACCTGCAGCCCGTTGCTCTCCGCCGACTGCCGCGCCCAGCTCGCCCACTCCTCCACCAGCTCCGTCGCCACCACCTCCAGCCGCCACCGGCGCGCCGCCCACAACGCCAGCGTCGCGTACGGGCCCGTGCCCACCTCCACGACCCTCATCCCGTCGCGCAGGTCGCGGGCGAGCGCCTGCCGGATGGCGAGCGTGCCCAGCTCCCAGAAGCTGGATGCGCCGCAGGGGCGAAGGGTGGAGCCAAAGAGCAGGCGAGTCGCGGCAGGGGACCGGTAGACGGTGCGGCGCACCGCCCGGTTCGCCGCCGACAGCAGGCGTACCCCCACGGAGGTGGTGCTCATCCTCTTCCGTCTCCCGGAGAACGGGTGGCCAGCAGCTCCTCGTACACCGCGAGCGTTTCCCGCACCACGCGGTCCGCGCCGAACTCCGTCTCGGCGGCGCGGCGCGCGTTGGTCCCCAGGACGCGCCGGAGCTCCGGGTCGCACAGCACCCTCGCCAGCGCCCCCGCGAGCGCGGCGGGATCGCGGGGCGGGACGAGGATCCCCGTCTCGCCGTCGATCACCAGCTCGCGGCATCCCGGCACGTCCGTGGCCACCATCGCCTTGCCGCACGCCCCCGCTTCCAGCAGCACCTTGGGGAGCCCCTCGCCGTACCACGACGGGAGGCACACGACCGCTGCGGCGCCGATCACGGCGGCCATGTCGGCGCGCGCTCCCCACCATTCGACCTCTCCCGCCGCTGACCACGCCTGCAGCGTCTCTTCGCCCACGGAGCTGCGATGCGCCGGATCCGGCTTTCCGACCAGGACGAATCGCGCGGAAACGCCGCGCGCACGGAGCTCCCGTGCCGCGGCGGCAAAGTCTTCGACCCCCTTCTCGCGCATCATGCGGCCCGCGTATAGAACCACCGGCGCGCCGCCGGGCTCCGGCACCGGCACGTACGTCTCCAGGTCCACACCGGACCCACGGATCACGACCGAGCGGTCGGGGCCAGCGGCGCCCGCCCGCGACAGCACCTCGAGGTCGTCGCGATTCTGGCAGATGATTCGCGCGCGCCGGTGCCCGGCGGCCAGCCGCAGCAGCACGAGGATCAGGCGGCGCAGAAAGGGAGCCTTCCACGAACGCGAGGTGAACGCCATCCCCAGCCCGGTGACGGTGTTCGCGTACACGACCCCGCGGCTGAGCCGCGCCGCGATGCCGCCGTAGACCACCGGCTTCAGCGCGAAGTGGTGCGCCAGATCCGGCTGGTAACGCCGGTAGGCGGCGACCACCTGGGCGAGGCTGCGCAGCTCGGTCACCGGGTTGAGGCTCCCTCGCGCCACGGACCAGGGGATGATCCGGAATCCGTCCGCCACCCCTTCCGGCATGCCGCTCGTGTCCATCATCACCGCGACCCCGGCGCCCAAATCCCGGAGTGCGCGGGCGAGCGCCAGCCGGTTTCGGCGGAAGTCATCCCAGTCCAGGAGGAGGAATAGGAACCGCACCCCGGCCAGGGGGCTCACGGGCGCCACGGTGCTCACACGCCCTGCTCCGGGCGAGCGGTCAGGCTCCGCCCTCGCGCCGCCCGTGACCGTAGCCGAGCACGAAGCCCGTGACCAGCAGCCCGAGCGCGTCGCCGGAGCCGCCGGCAAGGAAGGAGCCGGGGTCGTCGCGCAGGGCCCGGGCGATCGACTCCAGACGGTCCGCGACCTCGCCGTACACCGGCGCATCCGATGCGGCGACGGTCTGCGTGGCAGGCGCGGCGGAGGGAGATTCGGTGGGACCGGTCTCTTCCACGACGGGCGCGTCGTGGGCGAAGAGCGCCTGAGCCGGCGGCGCCTCTTCCGCCTCCGCGATGAACGGCGGCCACTGGGGCTCGGCGGATGACTCGGCTTCGGGCGCGGAGTCGCCCCACGGCCCCGCGTCGTCGGCCGAGGGGGTCTCGGCCCACGGCGCCACGTCGTGCGGCGCTGGCTTTTCGGCCCAGGGCGCGGCTTCCTCGGGCGCGGGGGTCTCGGCCCACGGCGCCTCGTCGGCCACGGTCGTTTCCGTCCAGGGCGCCGGATCGTCGGCCACGGAGGGGGCGGTCCACGGCTCCTCGGCGGCGGCCGGCTCGCTCCACGGCGCCGGCTCGCCGGCGGGAGCCCCAGGCATCGCATCGTCGGGCGCGGCGGTGTCCTGCGCGGCTTCCTCGGCGGCCGGCTGCGCACCACCCGCGTCCCATCCGGCCCATCCCGCCATCTCGTCGGCATCGGCGACGGGCTCGGCGGCATGGACGCGCGGGCCCTCGGCTGGCATCTCCAGCCAGGGGAAGTCCTCGGCGGCGGGGGGCGCGGCCGCCTCCCACTGCTGCGATCCCGCCTCTTCCGCGTCGAAGCCGTGCTGCGGGAGGTCGCAGTCCGGGTCGCCCGGGTCGTGGGCGGGGAGCGGGACTTCCATCGTGAACTCGTCCGGCGCGGGCTCCGCGGGGGCGGAGGGCGCGGAACGGGGCGCCGGCGGCATGAACGGCGGAAACACGAAGGCGTTGGGCGCGGAATCGCCCGGGAGTGCGCTCATGGAGGCTGCCCGAAAGAGGAGTTGAGGCGGGGCCGTGCGTGGGTGGATTCGCACGGAACGTACGTGCTGCGGCGGCGCATTGTCAACGACGCCGGTGCCCCCGCGGGAGCGCTGGCGCCAGGGATCAGCCGCCGGGCGGACGCTCGTCCGCCCACCCGAAGCGGCCGAGGAGCGGTACGAAGGTGCAGTCCAGCACCTCTTCCGTCGTCACTTCCCCGCCCCGCTTGGTCACCAGCACCAGCCGCTGCAGCTCGCGCGTCCCCACCGGCACCAGCATCTTGCCGCCGTCGGCGAGCTGGTCCACCAGCGGCTGCGGCACGTCCGGCGCGGCGGCGGCCACCAGGATCGCCTCGTACGGCGCGTAGCGGCTCCACCCGATCGTGCCGTCGCCCACCAGGATCGCCACGTTGGAGATCCTCATGCCGTCCAGCGCCTCGCGCGCGCGCGCCGCCAGCTCGGGGATGCGCTCCACCGAGTACACGCGGTCGGCGAGCTGTGCCAGCACCGCCGTCTGGTGCCCGCTCCCCGTGCCGATCTCCAGCACCTTGTCGCGCGGGCCGATCTCCAGCAGCTGCATGTACATCGCCTGCAGCGAGGGCTGCGACGCCGTCTGCCCGAAGCCGATGGGGACCGGCGCGTCCTCGTACGCCCGGTGCGAGACGGCGTGCGGCACGAAGGCGTGGCGCGGGATCTGGTCGAAGGCACGCAGCACCTCCAGGTTGCGGATCCCCTTCTCCTGCATCCGCCCGATCAGCGCCCGCCGCTGCGCGTTGAAGCGCTCCGTGCTCATGCCGTCAGCTCCCACTCCGCCACGTTGCGCAGCAGGGCGTGGTTGGTGAGGTCCAGGTGGAGCGGCGTCACCGAGATGTACCCCTCGTCGACCGCGTGGTAGTCGGTCCCCTCCAGCGACGCCCACTCGATGCTCCCGCCGCCGATCCAGTAGTACGGCTTGCCGCTGGGGTCGGTCCCCTGCGTGAGCGAGTCGCTGAAGACGCGCCGCCCCAGCCGCGTGACGCGCACCCCTTTCACCTGCTCCGCCGCGATGGCGGGGAGGTTGACGTTGAGGAGCGTCTCGCGCGGGAAGTCGTCCCGCTTCACCAGCTGCGCCAGCAGGCGCGACAGGAGCGGCCCGTACGACGCCAGGTACCGCTCGTCCGCGCGCCCGGCGTACGAGATGGCGACGGCGGGGATGCCGAAGATGGTCGCCTCCATCGCCGCCGACACGGTGCCGGAGTAGAGGACGTCCTCCCCCATGTTCATCCCATGGTTCACGCCGGAGAGCACCACGTCCGGCCGGCGCGGGAGGATGGCCTGCACCGCCAGCATCACGCAATCAGTGGGGGTGCCACTCACATTGTGCCACCGCTCGCGCACGGAGCGCGCGCGCAGCGGCAGGTGCATGGTGAGCGAGTGGCTGGTGGCGCTCTGCTCCCGGTCCGGCGCGACGACGTGCACCTCGCCCAGCCCGGCCGCCGCTTCCGCCAGTACGCCCAGCCCCGGCGCCATGTACCCGTCGTCGTTGGTGCACAGTATCAGCATCGCGGAAACACAACTCCTGTCGTGGCTTGCCTTCGCCGGCGGCGCGCGCCGCCGTGCGCGGACAAACTGCGCCCGACGCACCCCTCGCGCCACCCCCGCGGGGGAGCGGAGGGGCGGAAAGGGCGCGTCGGTTGGTGTCGTGGTGATGCGGGTGGCGCGGAAGGGGCTGCGGAGGCGGGTGAGCGCGCGTCGCCGGCGCTCACCCGGATGCGGTGCTCACCTGGAGGTGATCAGGATCGCGCCGGCGCCGTGATCCAGCCCGAACCGCTCCGACGCTTCCGCCGGGCTCAGGCGCCGCACCTCCGCCACGTCGCCCATCTTGATGGAGCGCAGCGCCGCCTTGGCGCCCACGAGCACGCCATCGCGGTACACCATCACATGGTTGCGACGCGAGTAGTCGTGCGCCCCGCGCCCGGCGAGCCAGCCGGCGTGGCTCGTGGCCAGAAACTCGTGCAGCGTGGCCTCGCTCGCGGCACCGTCCAGCTTCAGCACCACGCCCTGGGGTGCGGCGGCCTCCGTGGTGGCGCCGATCGGGTCGGTGGCGGCGAAGGCTTCCTGCGCGTGGGCCCCGCTGGCGGCGGCGAGGGTGAGGGCGGCGGCGGCGGTGGCGGTGCGGAGCAGGGAGAGAGACATGGTAGGCTACCTCGTCAGGAAGGGTTCGGGCCTGTCACGGTGTGCAGGCGAGAGCGGCTTCGTTGCCGCTCGTATCCATCTGACGTAGCCGGTGAAAAGAAGGTTGCAGAGTCGCGGTTAGCGGAGGATGAGCGGATTTTGCGCGGGGTGTTCGGTGGTGGGAACGCGGGGGGAACCCGCCTCACCGGGGATGAATCCCGGTGTGGTTGGGCGGCGCCTGTCCGGGGCACCGGGAGATGAATCCCGGTGTGGTTGGGCGGCGCCTGTCCGGGGCACCGGGGGATGAATCCCGGTGTGGTTGGCCGGCGTCGGTCCGGAGCACCGGGGGATGAATCCCCCGGCTGGAACCACGGGAAGGCGGCTGAAGCCGGCTCGATAGCCGCAGGCATCCCGTTTGTTTGTCATCCTGCGCGACGCGCTTCTCCGTCCCTGCCCCGTCTCAACAGCATCGCGTGGACCGAAGGACCTACTGCGCGGTGCGAGAGACCGGGGTGACACGTGCGAGCCCCAGTCCGGCTCCGGCTGGATCCTATGGTCGCCGCAGCAGGCCGGAGGGTGCTGCGGAGCCCGGCCAATGCGGCTCCCTCAGGATGACACAAGGGTGGGGTCGCGCGCCATTTATGCATGAGTCCGCGCAGGCGGACTTTGTGTGGTTCCAGCGGCGAATTCATCCGCTCCTGGAGCGGGGCGCGGCGCGTACCCACGACACGGGCAGCCACGTGGGGCTGCCCCTACCGGGTTCGGTGCGGAGGGTCAGGGGCGAGGGCGGGCGGACACGCAGGTCCGCCCCTACCGATTTTGGTGCGCGGGGCGCGGGTCGTGGTAGGGGCGAGGGTGGGCGTGATGAATCACGCCCCTACAGCCTTGTAACATGCGGCAAAGAACGGATCTCGCCCCCGAGGCCGCGAAGGCGGACTTTGTGCTGTTGTTGCAGCGAGTTCACTCGCCCGGCCAGCCCCCGGGGCCAACCCCAGCCATCCCCTTCACTCCTGCACCGGCCCCAGCAGCTCCAGGATCTCCTCCAGCTCGCCGCGCAGG
The DNA here is from genome assembly GCA_036389135.1 of Longimicrobium sp. Lineage (NCBI taxonomy): Bacteria > Pseudomonadati > Gemmatimonadota > Longimicrobiia > Longimicrobiales > Longimicrobiaceae > Longimicrobium > Longimicrobium sp. Next base: position 47,799 of record DASVQP010000130.1, on the reverse strand, counting down.
GAGCGGATGAAGCTCTGCTCCAGGGCGTGGCCGGCGGTGGCGGTGGCGGAGCCGTCGCGGTTCAGCTCCTCGATGCGCGCGCGGGCGCCCTCCAGCGTGTAGCGCTCGTCGCGGACGAGGTGCTGGATCAGGGCGATCAGCTCCAGGTCGCGCTGGCGGTAGACGCGGTTGCCGGCGCGGTTCTTGGGCGGCGACAGCGCCGGGAACTGCGTCTCCCAGTAGCGCAGCACGTGCGGCTTGATCCCGAACAGCTCGCACACCTCCCCGATCGCGTGGAACTCCCGCTGCGGACGCTTCATCCCCACGTCTCCCGGCGCGGCTCGCGCAGCATGAGGAGCTCCAACGCGCGCGTGGCGGCCAGACCCTCGTACAGCATCGCGTGCACCACCTCCACGATGGGCATCTCGATCTCCAGCTTGTGGGCCAGGTCGCGGGCCGAGCGCGCGGTGCGCACCCCCTCCGCCACCGCCACCATCCCGCCCAGGATCTCGTCGATCGGCCGGCCGCGCCCCAGCTCGATCCCCACCTGCCGGTTGCGGCTCAGCGAGCCCGTGCAGGTGAGGATCAGGTCGCCCATCCCCGCCAGCCCCGCAAAGGTCGCGGGCTCCGCGCCGGCGGCGACGCCCAGGCGGGTGATCTCGGCGAGGCCGCGGGTGATGAGGGCGGCCTGCGTGTTGTTGCCGTAGCCCAGCCCCTCCACCACGCCGGCCGCGATGGCGATGACGTTCTTGAGCGAGCCGCCGAGCTCCACCCCGCGCACGTCGCTGCTGGTGTAGACGCGAAAGTAGGGAGTCTGGAAGAGCGCCTGCGCCCGCACGGCGGCCTCGGGGTGGTGCGAGGCGATGGTCACGGCCGTGGGGTGCTCCTCCCCCACCTCCAGCGCGAAGGAGGGGCCGGAGAGGAAGGCCGCCACCGCGCCGTCGGGAAGGACGTCGGCCAGGACCTCGTCCATCGTCTTCAGCGACTCGTTCTCGATCCCCTTGGACGCGCTCACCACCAGCGCGCCGGGGGCCATGTGCCGCGCCGCCTGCGCCATCACCGGCCTCACCACGTGCGACGGTGACACGGAGAGCACCACCGACGCGCCTTCGAGCGCCTCCTCCATGTCGGTGGTCACGCGCAGCCGGCCATCCAGCCGCACGCTGTCCAGGTAGCGGCGGTTGACCTGCTCGGCGCGGATCGTTTCCGCCACCTCGGGCTCGAACGACCAGAGGACGGTCGCGCCGCCCTTCTTGGCGAGGAGGTTGGCGAGCGCCGTCCCCCAGCTTCCGGCGCCGATGACTGCGGTGCGCTCCAGGCTCAACGGACCTCCTCCGCGTCCGCGGTGATGGCCGCGGCGGCCACGGTGGCCTCCGGCTCGTGCCCGCGCCCGAATCGCGGCTCCTCGCCGCGCACGATGCGGCGCAGGTTGGCGCGGTGCGAGAAGATGACGAACGCGGCGATCGCCCAGCCCAGCCAGCGGATCTCCGGGTGCCCATCCGGCGGCGGCGCCAGCGCCAGCACCACCGCCAGCACCCCCGCGCCCGCCAGCGATGCCGCCGACACCATCCGCGTCATCTTGAGCACCCCCAGCCAGGTGAGGAGCGCCACGCCCAGGGCGAGCGGCGCCAGACCGAGGAAGACCCCCGCCCCGGTCGCGACCCCCTTTCCCCCCTTGAAGCTCATGTACACCGGGAAGACGTGCCCCACGATGGCCGCCGCGCCGTACGCCAGCCCCCACTGCCAGCCCGCGGGCTCGTCCCAGCGCGTGAAGAGGAAGACGGGGAGGAAGCCCTTGAGGATGTCGAAGACCATCACCGGCGCCGCCACCTTTGCGCCGAGGACGCGAAATGTGTTGGTGGCGCCCAGGTTGCCGCTTCCGTGCCGGCGCAGGTCGATGCCGCGCGACCACTTCCCGGCCAGGTAGCTGGCGGGGACCGCGCCCCACAGGTACGACGCGGCGAGCGCCAGCCAGGGGCTCAATCCGCCTCCTCGCCGCGCTGGCGGAGGTTGATGCGGATGGGCACCCCGCTGAACCCCCACGCGTCGCGGAAGCCGTTCTGCAGGTAGCGCTCGTAGCTCTCCATCACCCCGTCGGGATGGTTGACCCAGAGCACCATCGTGGGGGGCGCGACGGACACCTGGGTGCCGTACAGGAACTTGACCGGGTGCCCGTGGTGGTGCGGCGGCTTGGCGCGCATCACCAGCGCGCGGAGCACCTCGTTCACCTCGTGCGTGGCGATGCGGCGCGTGCGCTGCTCCTGCACCGCCAGGATCAGCTCCAGCGTCTTGTACACGCGCTGCCCCGTCACCGTGCTGGTGAAGAGGATGGGGACCCACTTCAGAAAAGTGGCGCGGTTGCGGATCTCCTTTTCGTAGTTGGGCGCGCTCTGCGTCTCCTTTTCGACGAGGTCCCACTTGTTGGCAACCAGCACCAGCCCGCACCCGGACTCCCACGCCTTCTCGGCGATCTTGAGGTCCTGCACGGCGATGGGCTCGGTGGCGTCGATCATCAGCACGCACACGTCGGCCCGCGAGATCGCGCGCTCGGTGCGGATGGAGGAGTAGAACTCCACTCCGTCCTCGATCTTGGCCTGCCGGCGCAGCCCCGCGGTGTCCACGAAGATCAGCTTCCTGCCGTGGTACTGCATGGGGGTGTCGATGGCGTCGCGCGTGGTGCCTGCGACGTCGCTCACCACCAGCCGCTCCTCGCCCAGCAGGCGGTTGACGAACGACGACTTGCCCACGTTGGGCTTGCCGATGACCGCCACGCGCAGCGCCTCCTCCTCCTCGCCCTCGACGTCCGGGAGGTGCTTGACGATCTCGTCCAGGATGTCGCCGCTCCCCTTGCCGCTGAGCGACGACATGGGGAGCGGCTCGCCCAGCCCCAGGTCCCAGAAGTCGTGGTGCCCCACGGCGTTGGGATTCCCCAGGTTGTCCACCTTGTTGACCAGCAGGATGGCGGGCTTCTGCGTCTTGCGCAGGATCTCGGCGATGGCGTAGTCCAGCGGGTGCGCGCCGCTCTTGACGTCCACCACCAGCACCAGCACGTCCGCCTCGTCGATGGCGGTGAGCACCTGCTCGCGGATCAGCCGGTCCATCGGCTCGTCCGACCCTTCCACCATGCCGCCGGTGTCCACCAGGTAGAACTGGCGGGCGTTCCACTCGGTACGGTAGAAGTTGCGGTCGCGGGTCACTCCGGGACGGTCTTCCACGATCGCCACCCGCTCGCCGATGACGCGGTTGAAGAAGGTGGACTTGCCCACGTTGGGACGGCCGACGACGGCGACTACGGGAAGCTTCATGACAGCAGGGATGAGGGATTAGGGATGAGGGATGAGAGAAGGGAGGACCACACGGGGTGCGGTGGCTTCACCTCATCCCACATCCCCCATCCCTCATCCCCGAAGTAAAAAAGCGGCTCCGGAACCCGGGAACCGCTCGCGGCCCGATGTGCGCGGCCGGCGGGGCGAATATGGCGCCGCGCACCGGCCGCGTCAACGAACGGCTACCCCGCCAGCGGCGCCCCGCACGAGCCGCACACCGCCTGCCCCGGCTCGTACACCTCGCCGCAGACCGGGCAGGCGAACGACACCTCGCCCGCCGAGTCCATGTGCGACTGGATCATCTCCAGCGCGGTGCCGTACTGCCACACCGGCACCAGCACGCGGGCGATGCTCAGCTCGCCCATGTCCACGGGGAAGGAGCGGTCGGCCTGGTTGTAGAGCAGCGCGTCGATCTCCTCGGCGCGCAGATTCTCCACGATGAGCTGCGCCTCCATCTCCGACGCTGCACTGTACACCTGAGCCCACCCTTCGATCATCGGCACGGTGCGGTGCTCGTCGCAGAGCGCCGCGTGCGAGCCTTCCGGCAGGTTGCGGCACACCGCGCGCCCGCAGATCACGCAGCGGAACACCGCGAGCTGTGATGGGTCGTCCTCGCACGTCACCTGCTCCCGCAGCTTCCCGCACTGCGGGCATGCGTCGCCGCCCGCGAACTCCACTCCACAGTGCTCGCAGCGGACAGTCTGTTCCGCGATCTCGTCTACGCTCAAACCGGCTCCTCTCCGCGTGTCGTTCGGCCCCTCTGGAATTCCCTCTCCGGGTCGCAAGAAGCGTGCACCTCGAAGGAGCGCAACGGATGTTTCACACAGAGACACGGAGGGACACTGCAAGAACGGCAAGAGAGGTTCTTTGTGTCTTGCGGTTGGCTCTGTGCTCTCTGTGTGATGCTTTTCTCTTTTGGAACGGCAGCGGGGCGGCATCTCGCGACGCCGCCCCGCACCAACGCACTAACGCACTTCTTCGGGTTAGCTTCCCACCCGGTAGCTGTACCCCGTCACCGGCTGCGTCGTGGGCAGCGAGACCTCAAAGGGGGCCGAGGCGTCCTTGGCGGGGGCGTTCACGGTGATGCTCTGCGTGCCCACCGGGCCGGACGGGCCGAAGAAGGTGAAGTTCAGGCGGATCGGCGTGCCCGCGCGCGCAATGCCACCCTTCACGACACCGGTGAGGCGGGCGCCGTCGTCGCGCGTGCTGAGCTGCGTCTCGTCCACCTGAACGACCAGGGAGTCCGCCGCCTGCAGCGTGCTCACCGCCAGGTTCCGGTTCGCACTTTCCACCGCCGTGTTGCGCGACGCCTTCGCCGCATCCGAGATCCCCTTGTACGCGTTGAACAGCACGATCCGCGCGTTGTAGTTGAGCGGGTCGATCTGCACCAGGCGCGACGCCACCGGCACCAGCTCCTGCCAGCGCTCCAGCTTGTACAGCGCGAGCGCGTGGTTGTACCAGGCGTCGCGGTGGTTGGGGTCCAGGCGGTGCACCTCGGCGAACATCTCGCCGGCGCGCGCGAAGTCGTTCACCGAGAAGAAGTGCGCGCCCGCGTTCAGCAGCCCGGAAAGGCTCCCCGCCCGCGTCTCCACGAGCTCCGCGGCGTTGCTGGTGTCCGGCGTGACGCGCTCCAGCGAGGCGAGCGCGGCGCGGTACGCCGTGGCGGCACGCGCGTGGTCGTTGCGGCCCGCGTACACCACCGCCTGGTTGAAGTGCGCCTGCGGCATCGCCTCGTTCATCCGCCCGGCCTGCTCCCACTGCGACAGGGCCTGCGCGGTGTCTCCCCGGGTGAACGCCTCCACGCCCGCGTTGAACACCATCTGCGAGGCGCGCTCGCGCAGCGGGTTGACCTCGGCCGCGAACTGCGGGCAGAGCTCCAGCGTGCGGCGGAAGGCGCTGTCGGCGGCCGCGTAGTTGTTGGTGCCGAGCGCCGCCTGGGCAAGCAGGAAGTAGTGGAGCGGGTTGTTGGCCTCGGCCGCGATGCCGGCGCGCGCCTGCTCCATCGCCGTGTTGTACAACGGCGTCTGCGCCGCGCCCTGAAGGATCAGCGTGCGGTTGAGCGCCGCCTGCGCGGCGGTGGCCTGCGCGGTCACGGTGGGCGCACCGTTGGCGCACTGCACCTGCGGCAGCGCCGACGAAGCCGCCACGGCGGGCCCGGCGGCCGTGCCGCCCCCGGTGGTGCCCGCGCTTGCGCAGGCGCTCGCCACGGCGATGCCGGCGGCAAGGATCAGCCCACGTTCGATCTTCATTTCCATCCTCCGTGGAAGGGAAAGGTGCCGCCCCTGCAAGGGGCGATCGGTCCGGAGGCCGCGGCCGGGGGGGCTACCCCTCGGCCGCGACGCCCTCGGCCAGCAGGGCGCGGTAGGCGGCAAGCGGGGTGATCCCCAGCGCCGCCGCGGCCCGCGCCACGTCCTCGAACTCCGGCTTCGCCCGCTCGCCCCCGCCCGGGAGCGTCGAGCGCTTCACGCGAACTTCCTGCCCGCGCCACAACACGGTCTCCATCCGTCGCGGCAGTGTACGCCGGTCCGCCGCCCAGAAGCGCACCCCGATGGTGGAGCCGGCGTGGAAGAGCGCCTCCGCCACCGCGTCGCGCCGGTCGGGATGCGCAAGCGCCTCGATGCGCACGCCCGGCCGGCCCTTCTTCATCATCACGGGCTGCGCCGTGCAGTCCAGCGCCCCGGCCGCCAGCGCCGCCTCCATCAGCGGCGGCACGTACTCGGGCGGCAGGTCGTCCACGTCGCACTGGATCACCACGACGCTCTCCGCCGCCGCCTCGTTCCCCTCCACCAGGATCAGCCGCAGGCAGTTGGGGCGGTCCTGCGGGTCGCGAGTTCCCGCGCCGAAGCCGTTGGCGACCGGCGTGAACGACGTGGGCGCCGCGGCCCCGCCGGTGAGCGCCCGCAGGATGGCGGCTCCGGTCGGCGTGGTGCACTCCCCCTCGAAGTCGGGGTCGCGCACCGGGATCCCCCCCAGCAGCTTGAGGGTGGCCGGCGCCGGGAGCGGAAAGTTGCCGTGCGCGATGTTCACCCAGCCGCGCCCCAGCGTCACGGGCCGCGTGTAGAACTCCGTCGCCCCCAGCTCCGCGCACCCCGCCATCGCGCTGAGGATGTCCACGATGGCATCCAGCGCGCCGACCTCGTGGAAGTGCACCTTTTCGCGCGTGGTGCCGTGTACCTCCGCTTCGGCGTCGGCCAGCAGGGTGAAGGCGTGGACCGCCCGCTCCTTGACCTGCGCCGGGGCACCGGTTCCCTCGATGATCTTGACGACGTGGTGGAGGTGCCGGTGCGCGTGCTCGTGAGGCAGCTCCAGCAGCAGCCGGGTGCACGCGATCCCCTTCCGCTGCACCCGCTCCGCGCCCACCCGGATGTCGCCGAGGTCGAGCCCGGCCACGAACCCCTGCAGCCACTCCAGTGGCAGGCCCAGGTCCAGCAGCGCGGCGACCGTCATGTCGCCGCTGATGCCGCTGAACGGGTCGAAGATCAGCCCCCGCACGATGTGTCCCCTGTTTCCGTTGTCGAGACCGGCAAAGTAGGCGAGTCCCGGCGCGGCGTCAAACGGCGGGGGGACTGGGGAATGGGGAATGGGGAATGGGGAATGGGGAATGGGGAATGGGGAATGGGGAATGGGCACGGCGCCTCGACCTCCGGCCCGCCGCACCGATGTGGTAGGGGCGGACCTGCGTGTCCGCCCACCCTCGCCCCGGCACCTATGCCCACGTTCCGCGTAGGGGCCTGCCCGTGTCCGTCCCCGCTCCCAGACTCTGCTTCCACAACGCAAAAACCCCGCGGCAAATCCCGCGGGGCTCGTCGTGCGGCGCCAGGCGCGCCTACTTCCGGATCGCGGTATCCCGCGCGACGTTGGGCGCCGGCCTGCGCAGCTCGATTTCCCACGTGTCCAGACGCGCCCCCTTGCCCGCGTCCTCGCGGTAATTCGCGATCCCCGCGGCCCGCGTGAACCCGGCCGCGCCCGCCGCGTTGGTCGCGAGTACCACGTCGTAGCCACTGATCCCGGGGTCACCCAGGACGTAGATGGACTTCCCGAAGCGCGCCGGGTCCTCGTTCTTGAGCCGCTGCGCCATCTGCTCGGCCGTGAGGGCGCCGGGTTCATCCGCCACGAAGTACTGCCCGCCCTGCTTGATGCGAAGCTTCAGCCCCTCCGCGCCGGCCACCGACTCCGCACCCGGCGCCGACGCCGCACGCTCCCGCGATCCGCACGCGGCGCTTCCCAACGCGAGGGTGAACAGCGCCGCCGAAACCACGATGAGACGCTTCGATGACATGGGGACCTTTCGTCGTTGGGAATGCGGAAAATGCCAGTTTGACCGACCCGCAATATCCACTCCAATCTGCACCCTCTCCCCGCGGCGATCTTCCCATTCCCCATTCCCCATTCCCCATTCCCCATTCCCCATTCCCCATTCCCCCGCAGCTCAGTGCCTGAACAGCCTACGCCCCGTGAACACCATCGCGATCGCGTGCTCGTTGGCGGCGGCGATCACCTCGTCGTCGCGGACGGAGCCGCCGGGCTGGATGATGGCGCGCACACCCGCCTGCGCCGCCGCGTCCACGCCGTCGCGGAAGGGGAAGAAGGCGTCGGAGGCGAGCGCCGCCCCCGCCAGGTCGAAGCCGTTGTCGCGCGCCTTCATCACCGCGATGCGCGACGAGTCCACGCGGCTCATCTGCCCCGCGCCGATCCCCAGCGCCATCCCGCCGCGCGCCAGGAGGATCGCGTTGGACTTCACCGTCGCCACCGCCCGCCAGGCGAAGCGCAGATCGTCCATCTCCTCGCCGGTCGGCGCGCGCTCGGACGCGACCCTCCAGCCGTCCTCGGGGAAGCGCATCGAGAGGCGGTCCTGCGCCACGAATCCGCCGCGCACCCGCTTGAAGTCCGTCTCCCCCGCCCCGCCGCCCGCCGCGGGGATGGTGAGGAGGCGAAGGTTCTTCTTCTCGGTCAGCAGACGCAGCGCGCCATCGGCGAACGAGGGCGCGACGATCGCCTCCACGAAGTTGGGGCGGAGGAGGACGGCCGCCTGCTCCGTCACCTCGCTGTTGAAGGCGATCACCGAGCCGAACGCGCTGGTGGGATCGGTCTGGAGCGCCTTGTTGTACGCCTCCGCCGGGTCCGCGCCGGCCGCGATGCCGCACGGCGTGGTGTGCTTAACGATGGCGCACGCCGCCAGCGCCTCCCCCTCCCACGCGGAGACGGCGAGGAGCGCGGCATCCACGTCGATCAGGTTGTTGAACGACAGCTCCTTGCCATGAAGCTGCTTCATCGCCGCCAGGCCGGCGCCGCCGGCATCCGCGTCGCGGTAGAACGCCGCGCGCTGGTCCGGGTTCTCGCCGTAGCGGAGGTCCTGCACCTTTTCGAGCGACAGGTTCAGCGACCTGCCCTCGCCCAGGTAGCCGGCGATGGCGCGGTCGTACGACGAGGTGTGCTCGAAGACCTTTGCCGCCAGCCGCCGCCGCAGCCCCGCATCGTCTGCCTCGAGGCCCGCGAGGACGGCGTCGTAATCGGCCGGATCCACCACGACCCAGACGCTCGCGTGGTTCTTGGCGGCCGAGCGCAGCATCGACGGCCCGCCGATGTCGATGTTCTCGATGGCGTCCTCCAGCGTGACGCCGGGGCGCGCCACCGTCTCGCGAAACGGGTACAGGTTGACGGCCACCAGGTCGATCGGCTCGTACCCCTGCGCCCGCATCTGCTCCATGTCGTCCGCGTTCGCCCGGCGCCCCAGGAGCCCCGCGTGCACGGCGGGGTGCAGCGTCTTCACGCGGCCATCCATCATCTCCGGATGCCCCGTCACCTCGCTCACCTCCGTCACGGCGAGCCCGCCGTCGCGGAGGGCGCGCGCGGTGCCGCCGGTGGAGAGGAGGGTCCAGCCGCGCTCCGCCAGCGCGCGCGCAAAGGAGAGGAGGCCGGTCTTGTCCGATACGCTCAGCAGTGCACGCGGCATGGTTCAGCTAAGGATGGAGGCCAGCGTCGCGCGCACCGATGCCTCGGGGGGCGCGGGCGACGCGTACAGGTCGAAGCAGATCGGGCCGCCGGGGGTGTCGTGCGGCGTCTCGCCGAGCGCCACCGCCTCGACGGCCAGGGGTAGGATGCGGTGCTCCACCGCCAGCACCCGCGCGGCGAGCGTCTCCGGCGTATCGCCCGGGAGCACGGGTACGGGCCACTGCGCCACGATCTCGCCCTCGTCGTAGCGGTCGTCCACGCGGTGCACCGTCGCGCCGGACACGCGCACCCCCGATTCGATGACGGCGCGGTGCACGCGCATCCCGTACATCCCGCGCCCGCCGAACGCCGGCAGGAGCGCCGGGTGGATGTTGAGCATCCTCCCGCGAAACCGCTCCACCACCTCCGCCGGCACCAGCGACAGGTACCCCGCGAGCACCACCAGCCCGATCCGGTGCTCCTCCAGCGCCGCCAGCAGGCGCGCCGCGTGCCCGTCTCCGTACTCGCGCGGGTCCACCACGATCCCGGTGATCCCCGCGCGCTGCGCCCTCTCCAGCGCGCCGATTCCCGCCCGGCTGGCGACCACCAGCTCCACGCGCACCGGCGGCGCCTCGCCGCGGAAGCGGTCGATCAGCGCCTGCAGGTTGCTCCCCCCGCCGGATGCGAGGACGGCGACGCGCACGGGTTCGTTCAACGGGCCTCCGTTCTGGGGGTTCGGCGGCGCGAAGATAGACCCCCCGCCCTGCACCGTCAACCGAAACCACCCCCCACTCACTCCCTGAACGTAGCGCCACACCGAACCCGCGCCACCGCCGGCCTTCGGCGCGGAGTGAAGGGAACGGGATCCGCCGCGAACGGCGTACCCGCCCATGTGCGGAGGCCAAGTGCTCACGGATCATCGGCGCCGCACCGTACCTACCGGAGGGGCGCGATTCATCGCGCCCTCAGCCGCGGACGCGCCGGGTTTCGTGAATGCCCCGTCATGGTGATCCACCCACGCCACGCACCGTCTACTGAACATGGGATGGATCGGAGCGCGCGGCAGAGCCCGTCTCCTTCACTGCGCGCGCCTGGCGTCCGAGGGACGGCAGGGTACTCGGGGGCGCTCCGTTCAGGAAGTGGAGGGGGGTGCGCCGGGCGGTCACGCGAAGCGGCTGCCGCCGTAGACGCCGGTGATGAACGGGTTGCTCACGCGCTCGTGGCCCACGGTGGTCGCCGGGCCGTGGCCGTTGTACAGCGTGGTGGTGTCCGGGAGGGTCAGGATCTCCTCGCGGATGGACTTCATCAGCGTCTGCAGGTCCCCGCCGGGGAGGTCGGTGCGGCCGATGGACCCCATGAAGATCACGTCTCCCACCAGCGCCACCCCGTCCCCCACCAGGATCACGTGCCCGGGCGCGTGCCCCGGCGCGTGCCGCACGAGGAGCGTGCAGTCGCCCACCTGCACCGTGCCCCCGTGCTCCAGCGCGCGATCCACGGGCGGTAGCGGGGCCATCCGCATCCCGAACCACTCCGCCTGCGCCGGCGCGCCGTCGTAGAGCTGCCGGTCGTCGGCGTGGAGGTAGATGGGAGCGCCTGTCTCGCGCTTCGCGTGCGACAGCCCGTCCACGTGGTCGATGTGCGCGTGGGTCAGCACGATCGCGTCGATGGCGACGCCGGTCGCACGTGCCGCCTCCAGCGCTTCCGGCGTCGCCGCGCCGGCGTCCACCAAGATGGAGGAGCCGGTGCGCGCGCAGCTCACCAGGTAGCTGTTCTGCGTGAACGGCCCGCCCGTAAAGGTGCGGACGACGAGCTCCCCCCGCGGCGCATCAGACACCGGCCGCTCCCGCGATCTCGGCGAACCCGTGCGCGCCCGGGGCCGCGTACGCGATGCGTCCCTCGCGGTCGATCAGGTACGTCGCCCTCCCCACGCCGCCGCCCTCGCGGATCACGCCGTACGCGCTGGCGATGTCGGCGTTGGCGTCGACGATCAGGGGGAAGTCGAGCGAGTACTTGGAGACGAAGTCGCGATGGCTGTCCAGCGAGCCCGGATTCACGCCGAAGCGGACGATGCCGGCCGCGGCGTAGTCGGCGCTCTGGTCGCGGGCGGCGCACATCTGGGCGGTGCACCCGGGCGTGTCGTCCTGCGGGTAGAACATGAGGAGAACCGCGCTCCTGCCTCGGAACTCGGGGAGCGATACGCGCGCCCCGTCCGTCGTCTCCGCCTCGAATACGGGAGCCTCGCTCCCCACCGCCAGAAGTCCATCCGCCATGGCCGCCGCTCCTTCAGAAGTTGTCTGGGGCGACGAAAATCGCACCCCGCCACCCCCACCGCAACACGGCGACCACCCCCGTTTTTTGTCATCCTGAGAAAGCCGCCGCGCAGGGACCACGCGAAGCACACCGTACTCCTGCGGCGAACAAAGGATCTAGCCGGCGAGGCAAGAGGACGGCGGGCAACGACGCCGCCCTCGGAACGCGCAGTAGATCCTTCACTCCGCGCCAGCCATCTGTGAGGCCTCGGCGACGGTGAGGCGCTTCGTTCAGGATCACAGAAAGCGGTGGCCCGCGTGCCGCAGCGCATCCGTCGCATCGCCAAGCCGATCCGCCTTCACCAGCACGTAATCGGTGTCGAAGGTGGAGATCGCGAAGATGCTGATCCCCGCCTCCGCCAGCGGCGTGGCGATGGAGGCGAGGACGCCGGTCAGATCGAAATCGAGCGGACCCGCGACGGCCAGGGCGCGCCAACCGGGCTCGCAGCGGACGCCGGCCGGCACCGCATCCGCCGCGCAGACGACCGAAAGCTCGTCGGACGTGCGGGTGACGGAGAGGAAGCCGTGGGTCGGGAGCCACGACGGAAACGCGTCACCTGCGGCCAGGCGGCAGACGGTGAGCGCTTCCGGGAGGATGGTGAGGCGCAGCGGCGGCATCACGGCGACGAAGAGGGGCAAAAGAAACGCCCCGAAAGCTCGAGGCTCTCGGGGCGTTCGTCAAACCTTCCAGTGGATCAGGCGCAGCCGCAGCCCGGTTTGCGGAGGCCGGCCTCTTCCAGCGCGGCCTCTTCGGCGGTGGGGGCGACCCAGCCCTGGTTGAGGTCCAGCATGCGGCGCAGCGAGAGCTCGGCGCGGGTGCGCACGTCCTCGTCCAGCACCAGTTCGTGCTGCTGGTGGTCCAGGCACCAGGCCAGCTTGGCGATCGTGTTCACCTTCATGTTCCCGCAGATCGCCGCGCCGCTGAGCGGCACCAGCGTCTTTTCCGGGAAGCGCGCCTTGAGGCGGTCCACGATGCCGCGCTCGGTGCCAAAGATCACCTCGTCGTTCTGCTCGGCGATGTCCACCATCTTCGCCGTCGAAGCCACCATGTCCGCCTGCGCCAGGAGCTCGGCGCGCGACTCGGGGTGGATGACCACGAGGGCGCGCGGGTGCTTCTTCTTCGCGGCTGCCAGCTCGTCCAGCACCAGGTCGTCGTGCACGTAGCAGTAGCCGTCCCACGCCACGATGCTCCCCGGCTTCACCTCGCCCTCCTCGCGACCCGCGATCACGTACGGGCGGCCGCTGCGCTCGGCGGCGTAGCGGGCCAGGTTGCGGTCGGGCACCAGCAGGATGGTGCGATCGGCGGGGATGGTGTCGATCACCTGCACCACGTTGGCCGACGTGCAGCTGATGTCCGACTCCGCCTTGACCTCGGCCGTCGAGTTGACGTACGCCACCACCACGGCGCCCGGGTACTGCGCCTTCAGCCGGCGCAGCGCGTCGCCCGTGACGAAGTCCGCCATCGGGCAGCCGGCGCGCAGGTCCGGCATCAGCACCGTCTTGCCCGGCGACAGGATCTTGGCCGTCTCGGCCATGAAGTGCACGCCGCAGAAGACGATCACGTCCGCGTCCGTGCGGGCGGCCTCCTGCGACAGGCCCAGGGAATCGCCCAGATAGTCGCTGACTTCCTGGATCTCCACGCGCTGGTAGTTGTGGCCCAGGATGACGGCGTTCAGCTCCGTCTTCCGGCGGCGGATGCGCTCGGCCAGCTCTTCGCGGGTGAGGCGGGCGTAGTCGAGCGGCGTCTTCAGGGCGTCGGAGATCTGGATCAATGGCCACCTCGTGCGGAGTGGAAACGCGCGCCCAGCAACGTTAAGCCGCGTAATATAACGACTTAGCCACGCTCCGGCAACGCATGCGCAAGCTACGTTCTCGTAACGAGATAACGGCAGTTTCACGCAGAGGCGCGGAGGGGAACGAAAAGGCACAGAGGATAACGCCTCGGTTCTTCTTGCGGTTTAACTCCGTGGCTCTGTGTGAGGCTTTTGGATCAGGAGGGGAGGGTCAGGCGAAACGTGCTTCCCTGCCCAACGACGGAGGCGACTTCGAGGGAGCCGCCGAGGAGCTGGGCAAGGCGGCGCGCGATGGGGAGGCCGAGGCCGGTGCCCTGGTCCGCGGCGTCGTCCAGGCGCACGAAGTCCTCGAAGATGCGCGCCTGGTCCGCGGCGGGGATGCCGGGGCCCAGGTCGGCCACTTCGACGATGGCGCCGCCGCCGTGGCGCGCCACGCGGACGCGGACCGGGCGGCCGTGGCCGTACTTCACCGCGTTCCCCAGCAGGTTGAGGAGGATCTGGCGGATGCGCTTCCCATCGCCGCCCACGACCAGCGGGGGCTCCGGGGCTTCCAGGGTGACGGTGCACGCCTGCTCCGCCGCGATCACCTCCACCGCCGCCACGGCGTCCCTGGCCAGCGCCACCAGCTCCACCTCCTCGATGCGGGGCTCCATCTTCCCCGACTCCAGGCGGGAGAGGTCGAGCAGGTCGTTGATCAGCTCCAGCAGGTCGGCGGCGCAGCGCTGCGAGCGCTCCACGGCGTCGCGCTGCTCGGGGCCCAGGGCGCCGTAGCCTTCGCCCAGGAGGAGCTCGTTGTAGAGCATCACGGCGCTCACCGGGGTGCGCAGCTCGTGGCTCGCCATCGCGTAGAAGCGGTCGCGCGCGGCCACCGCCTCCTGCCGCTCCTGCTCAGCCGTCACCCGCTCCGACACGTCCACCACCAGGCCCACGGCGGCGGCGCGCCCCTCCACCTCCGCGCGCGATGCGTGGATCTCCAGCCAGACGACCCGCCCGTCGGCGCGCACGCCACGCAGCGAGTAGTGGGCGGCGCGCGGTGGGCCGTACAGCTGGCCCCGCGCGTACGCCTCGGCGCTGGCGCGGTCGTCCGGGTGCACCACCTCCCACACGCTGCGCTCGCGGAGCCACGCCTCGTCCGTCGCAAAGATCTCGGTGAGGCGCGGGTTGAGGTAGCGGAAGCGCTCGTCCTGCACCACGAAGATCCCCGCGAGCGACTGCTGCAGCATCGCCTGGATCAGCCCGTCCGCGGCCCGCAGAGAGGCCTGCCCGTGCTCGGGGCGCTCGCCGGCGCGCCGCCGCTCGATCTCCGCCACCGCGATTTCCGCCAGGTCGGCGAGCGTCGCCATCTCGTCGCCGCTCCAGGCGCGGGGGCTCATGCTCAGCGCGCACAGCGTCCCCAGCGCGTGCCCGTCCGAGGTCACCAGCGGGACGCCGGCGTAGGCACGCACGCCCATGCGCGTTACGGCGGGGCTGTCGCGCATGCACGGGTCTTCCTGCGTGTCCGGCACCGCCATCGCCGCGCCCGCGCCCGCCGCGTGCCGGCAGAGCGAGTGCTCCATCGGCGTCTCGCGGATGGGGGGCATGTCCGGGCCGGCGGCGCTCTTGAAGAACTGCCGCTCGCCGTCCAGCAGCGTCAGCGTGGACGCACCGGCGCCCAGCGTCCGCACCACGAGGCGCGTCAGCCGGTCGAACACCTCTTCCGGCGCCGAATCGAGCAGCCCCGTCTCTGCCAGGGCCGCCAGCCGCGCGGGATCGGTAAGGAAGGTGAGCGGTGGGGAGAGCATGCGGGCACGCGGGAAAGGGGCCCGGCACAGCAGCATGACCGCAAACATGCGCGTGAATCGTGCGACCGCGCAAGGTGGCGCTTGCCGCGCCGCCGCGATGCGCCGTACTGTTCAGCGCACCCTGCACTCACCCCGTTCCCGTGGGCGCGCCGTGTCGATGTTCAGCCAGGTGGTGGAAGACTACCTCAAGGCCGTGTGGATGCTCCAGCAGCTCGAGTCGCCCGTGGCCACGTCGCGGATCGCGGAGCGGCTGGGGCTCACCTCCGCGGCCGTAACCGCCATGGTCAAGCGCCTGGCGGAGCAGGGGCTGGTGCGCCACGAGCCGTACTACGGCGTGCGGCTGACCGCGTCGGGGGAGCTGGCGGCGCTGCGCATCATCCGCCGCCATCGCGTGCTGGAGCTCTTTTTGGTGGAGAAGCTGGGCTACGAGTGGGACGGCGTGCACGAGGAGGCCGACCGGCTGGAGCACGCCGCCAGCGACGAGCTCATCGAGCGGCTGGCGCGGCTGCTGGGGGAGCCGGACCGCGACCCACACGGCAACGCCATCCCCAGCGCGGACGGCGAGGTGGACACGGCGCACTACCCCTCGCTGGGCGACCTGGCCGCCGGCGAGTGCCGGCGCATCCTGGAGGTGGAGGTCGACGAGCCGGAGCAGCTTCGCTACCTCGGCTCGCTCAACCTGCGCCCCGGCGCGGAGGTGGAACTGCTGGACAAGTCGCCCTTCGACGGGCCCGTTTCGGTGGCGGTCAACGGGGCGCGCACGGTCATCAGCCACTCGCTGGCCCAGCGCATCCGCGTGCGCTCCACCCCCGCCCCGGAGCCGGCCGGCGACGCGCCGGGGTGAAGGTGGCCGGGGTTTTGCGCCCGCTCCCCGCGACGGGACCACTTACAACGCAATGGGCGCAGACATGGACTACAGGGATCGGAACGACGGCTGGTGGAAGCTGGCGCTGGGTGCGGCGGCGCTGGGAGTGATCGCCTTCGCCTTCCGCGGGGCGCTGCGCGGCGGCTCGCTGGAGGGGGCGCTGGACGAAGGCTCCGGGCGCGACCTCCGATCCGGCGCGGGGCCCCAGGGCTTCCGCGCCACGGACGGCTCGCGCGACTCGCACGGAGCCATCGGCGAGTACGCCGACGCGGACGAGGAGCCGGTGCTGGGATACGACGGGATGGACCGCGACTCGCTCGTCGAGTGGCTCCGCGACGCCAGCCTGGACGAGGAGACGCTCCTACACATCGAGCGCTACGAGCGCTCCAAGCAGAACCGCGCGCCGGTGCTGGACGAGGTGGGGGATCTGCTGGCGGCGTTCGGGTGAGGGACCAAGAGCGGCGCTGGATCACCGGGCCCCCGGCTGGAACCACGGGAAGACCGCTGAAGCGGTCTCGTGAACCGCAAGCCAGTCCGCGAAGGCGGACTTCCCGCGGTTGTTGCAGCGGTTTCAACCGCCGGGTGCAAAGAGGAGGCGCGGAGAGAGATCTCCGCGCCTCCGCTTCGTTTCAGGCAGCCCGATTCAGCCTGCGAGGACTTCCTTGGCGACGCGGTTGAGCTCCTTGCCCTCGAAGCGGCCCTTGGTGCGCGGGCTCACCTGCTTCATTACGTCGCCAAGGTTCTTGGCGCCCGCGGCGACGGCTTCGCGGACCATGGCGCGCACCTCGTCTTCGGTGAGCTGCGCGGGGAGGTAGGCCTGGAGCACGGCGGCTTCCTGCTCCTCCTTCTCGGCCAGCTCGGCGCGGGCGTTGGCGCGCATCAGCTCGGCGGCCTCGCGGCGCTTCTTGATCGCCGTGATCGCCACCCCCTGCACCTGCTCGTCGTTCAGCTCGCCGCCCACCTCGATCTCGCGGTTGCGAATCTCGGAGATGAAGGTGCTGAGCACGGTCGTGCGGAGCTTGTCGCGCCCGCGGCGGGCATCGTTCAGGTCGGTGCGGACCTGGTCCTTGAGCGGTACGTCCGGCATCTGCGTTCGGTCCGGTGGAATGGCGGGTGGCGCGAGGGGTGGAATGTACCGGAGGGAGGCAGCGGAATCAATTCGTTGGCCGGCGCGATTCATCGCGCCCCTGCCCGACGCTGCTCCGACGCCCGTAACAAAAACGCGGGCCGGAGGGATCGCCCCCGGCCCGCGCCGTTCGACCGCGAGAACGCTCAGGCGTTTTCGTCGCGGGGCTCCACCGGGTTGGCGGCCTGGTGGGGCTTCACCGGGACGTCGGCCTGCTCCAGGCGCAGCTCGATGCCGGGCTTGAGGCCCTCGCCCACGCGGCCCAGCGAGTTCAGCTCCTGCGGCTGCTCGGGCTGCGGCACGGCGTGCTTGCCGTACGGGCTCTGGTTGTCCAGCTCGTCCTCGGAGAAGTTCGTGGGGTTCTCCGGGTGCGGCGACGGGCGCGAGCCCATGACGGGGTGCGAGTGCGCCAGCTCCTCCTCCTCGAACTCACGGCGGTCCGAGTGCTCGATGGAGGTCTCGCGGATGTGCTGCGAGTCGTCCCTCTGGTCCGGCTCGGTGTCGCCCTGACGCTTCCGCCCCATCCCGCTCACGTTTCCACTCCACTCTGCCGACATCGCTCCCCCCGTCCCCTGGTTTACGCGCGCCGGACGGCGCGCAATGTCGTTCTCGATCTCCAGCCGGTTGACCACCGTCTCCACGTTGGGCACGCGCTGCGCCGTGTGCACCGCCAGATCCGCCTCCTGGTGCGTGTTCACCGACCCGGAAAGCTCGATGATTCCGCGGCTGATGGCGCCCACGTCGATCGGACGCTCTGCGAGCACCGGGTCGCGCAGGAAGGCGTCCAGCACGGCGTCTTCCAGCCGGGTCAGCTCGCGCTGGTCGCTGTACTCGCGGCGCAGGCGCCCCGGGCGCAGCCGTTCGGTGAGCGAGAGCGCGCCGTCGCGGAGCCGCCCGCGCACGCCGCCCGCCTGCACCTCTCGCGCGGCGCGCCCCACCACCCACAGCGAGAGCGCGAACCCGGTGGCGGCCCCCAGGGCGAATACCAGCGCGTTCTCGCCCTCGTTGCCCTCATCGCGCGGCGCGCGCTTCCCCCGACCCTGCCCCATGTTCCCCCTTCGTACGATGTTGGTGCCAGACGATTTGCGCAGCGCGGCGCGGGGGGCGGGGGTGCAAGAGGTGTTCCAGCCGGGCATCAAAAAGGCGCCCGGCTATGGATTGCCGGGCGCCCTCTCGCGCCGTCGCTGCTCCCGCTCGCGGTCCATGCGTTCGCGGGTGGCCCGCGTCCGTTCTCGCATGTTCCGGTCGAGGTCCTGCGTATCCTCCTGCCGGTCGATCTCGCCGCGCTGCCGCCTCGTCTCGGCGTCGTGCAGCTCGGATTCGCGGCTGCGTCCCACGGGCGGCGTGGTGCAGGTGGGGATGCGCCTGCCGGCGATGACGGGGGCGCCGCACTTGCCGATCCCCCACTCCCTCCCCTGCCGGTCCTTGATCGTCCAGTTCTCCGCGCGGTGGCGGCGCCGCGCCTCGTCGGCGACCGAGTCGTTGTAGGCACCCAGGCTGCGGGCGATCCGCGCGCGGACCCTGTCGTTGTCGCTCATCGGGGTTTCGCGAGCCGCCTCGGGGCGCACCACCAGCCGCCCGTCGCCCAGCTCCGTACCCAGCCGCCCGCCCGCCGCGCCGGAGCGCCCGCGGCCGCCCGTTCCCGTGCCCGCACCTGGCGCGCCTGTCCCTGGACCCACGCCCGTGCCCGGAACCGCGCCCGCGGGAGCGCCGCCCGCGCGTGGTGCCGCGCGCGCGGGGATGCCCGTGGGGGCACGCTGCGGAAAGCTCCTCAGCTCCGGCGCGGCGACGGACGCCGTGTCCGCCTGCACCGGCGCCGCGACCTGCTCGCCGGTCGTGGCGGTCTGTGGAGCGGCGGGCGCCGGCTCGCCACCCGCACCTCCTTCGTCGCCCGGCCAGGCGCCGATGTCCACGTAGCTGACCGCATCCGACGGCGCGCCAACCTGCGGTGCATCGCCCGGCTGCACGGGCCGCCGCACGGGGGCCACCCACACGACCAGCGCCAGCAGGAGGTGCGCGCCCAGCGAGAGCGCGACGCCGCGCCGGCTGATCTGCCCGCCACGCTCGTGCCGCGGCGCGCGGGTGAACGGCGCGCGGACAGGGACGTGCGGAGCCGCCCCGGTGGCTTCCGGGGTGCGCGCTTGCGCGGGCGGCGGTTCGAGAGTGGCGCGGGTCATCCCTCCATTCTACTCGACCCCGTCCACACGGTTCCGCCCGCGCCATGATCCTCGGATTAAACACACGGCCCGGCGAGGGATGAGCATCCCCGCCGGGCTTGAATCCACGGCGCGCGGCGCAGGCCGCGGCCGCCATCTGACGGTGTCAGCGGCACACGGCTACTCCAGCGGATCGGGCGTGTCGCCTCCCAGAGTATCGAGATAAACGTGACCGTGCGTATCGTCTGTTTCGTAAGCGGACGAGGTAGACTCGAAAGCCTTTCCACGCACACCACCAATGTGCACGCCGCCGAGAAATCGCTGCTTCAACCCGGCGAGCTGGAAGATGGGCGTGGCGTTCTTGATCCCGCGCATGTCCAATACTTTGCCGGACGTGCGCTTCATGGCGAATTGCAGGCTCACATTCCCAAGCTCGACCGTCTGCACCGTGCCCGATCCAGAAACCTCCAGTTCGACACTCGATGAGGCGGATTCAGAGATAACGATGTCGACGTACGGCGCCATCACGAGGGACGAGATTATCACCCAGTCCCGTTTCCATTGCCCGGCGCGGTATTTTTCGAGGATTTTTCGTTCCAATCCGATCAGGTCACGGATTCGCGGTTCATAGCTCTCCTGAGCTTTGATCAGGAAGGACGCCTCCCGCGAAAAGTCCAGTTTGATCCCCGCGCTCCCTTGTGGAACACTTGGAATGCTCGTGTTGGCCTCGCCAGCCAGCTTCGTAGTGATGGTTACCCCCGACTTGGAAGAGAAGTCGAGTGGGGACGAACTGTCATCCGGAACGATGTCGGCAGTCGGATCGAAGTCGATCCCCAGGTCGCGCAGGGTACTCATGGGCCTGAAGAGGTATCCACCCTCCAGCTCGCCCACTGTGCCCAGTTCGAGCGTGGAGCTGGGCAGCCAATGCGTAAAGTAAGACTTGAAATCCTTGTGGAAACCCCGCGCGTACAGCCGAGCGACTGATGCCATGACGGCCTCTTGAAGATGAGGAGGAACCCAGGGGAGATGCGGCGAGGAAGGGGGTGCAAGCAAACTACCCGATGCCGCCTGCGCATTAGTAG
Source organism: Longimicrobium sp. (assembly GCA_036389135.1). Classification (NCBI taxonomy): domain Bacteria; kingdom Pseudomonadati; phylum Gemmatimonadota; class Longimicrobiia; order Longimicrobiales; family Longimicrobiaceae; genus Longimicrobium; species Longimicrobium sp. Next base: position 27,451 of record DASVQP010000130.1, on the reverse strand, counting down.
CGTCAAGATGGCAAGAACGCAATCTTTTGCTGGGCTGGGGTGTTACGCGCGAGCCCGGCGGCGGATGTCCACCCCCGCCGGGCTTACGTACGCACCCCGCGAATCCTCAGACCGCCGCCGTCTCCGCCATCCGCGCGATGCGTTCCGCCGCCTCGCGGATCCGCTCCTCCGAAGTGGTCAGCGCGATGCGAAAGAACCCCTCGCCGCCGCGCCCGAGCGACTTGCCGGGGAGGACGCTGACGCCCTGCTCCAGGAGGAGGCGCCGCGCCCACTGCTCCGATTCGACGCCTTCGGGGAGCGGCACCCACAGGTACATCGTGGCGGCGGGATTGGGGACGTCCCAGCCGGCGCCGCGCAGCGTCTCGACGGCCGCGTCGCGGCGGGCCTGGAAGGTGGCCACGTTCCCCGGCACCCACTCCGCGTGCGAGCGGAGCGCCGCGGCACCCGCGTGCTGGATCGAGAAGGGGACGCCCGTGTCCGCAAAGCTCTTCACCCGCTGCAGAGCCGCGATGAGCTGAGGCTCGCCCACCGCCCACCCGGCGCGCCACCCCGTCATGTTGTACGTCTTGGAGAGCGAGTGGAACTCGATCGCCACCTCGCGCGCGCCAGGAATCTCCAGGATCGACGGCGGAACGTACCCGTCGAACGCGACCTCCGAGTACGCGTTGTCGTACGCCAGGATCAGGTCGTGCTCGCGGCAGAACTCCACCGCGCGCTCCAGGTACTCGCGCGGCGCGATGGCGGCGGTGGGGTTGTTGGGGTAGTTGAGGTAGAGGATGCGCGCGCGCTTCACCACCTCCGCCGGAATCTCGTCCAGCGGAATCAGGAAGTCGTTCTCCGGACGCAGCGGCACCAGGTGCGCCTCGCCGCCGGCCAGCACCGTGCCGCCCAGGTACGCCTGATAGCCCGGATCGGGCATGATGGTGACGTCGCCGCGTTCCAGGAAGGCGAAGGGGAGGTGGAAAATCCCCTCCTTGGAGCCGATCAGCGGCAGCAGCTCGCGCATGGGATCGACCGCCACCCCGAAGCGTCCCTGCATCCAGCGCGCGATCTCCTCGCGGAACTCCACCAGGCCGAGCTGGAAGGCGTAGCGCGAGTTGGCCGGGTCCGGCGCCGCCTCGCGCAGCGCGTGCACCGCGGCCGGGGGCGGCGCCAGGTCCGCGTCGCCCGTCCCCAGGTCGATCACGTCCACCCCCCTGGCCAGCAGCTCGCGCTTGGTGGCGGGGACTTCGGTGAGCGGGTAGGGCGGCAGACCCTGGAAGTGGCGAGCGAGACGGGGCATGTACGATGGCCTCAGAGCGCGGTGGACGGAGTGGATTCGGCCGGTGCGTCGCGCACCAGTCGTGCCGCCAGCACCACGGCGCCCAGCGAGATCGCCACGTCTGCCACGTTGAAGATGAAGGGGAAGGAGCGCACCAGGATGAAGTCGGTCACGGCGCCGTCCATCAGCCGGTCGCCCAGGTTCCCCAGCGCCCCGGCAATGACGAGCCCGGACGCGACCCTGACCCATGCATCTCGCGTTGTGCGCATGATCTGCAGCGCGACCACCACGCCGATGCACGCCGCCAGCGCCAGCAGCGGCGTGCGCCACGCCGATTCGCTGTCCGCGAACCAGGAGAAGGAGATCCCCGGATTGCGGTGGTGCGAGAGCGACACCCACCCGCCGACCAGCGGCCGCTCGCTCCCGATGGAGAGCTGGTTGGCCACCCAGAACTTGGTGATCCAGTCCGCCGCCACCACCCCGGCGATGCCGAGCGCGAGCCAGCGGTTGCGCGAAAGCTTCATCTTGTCCTGGAAATTTGCGGCGCCGTCCATCGGGAATGGCGCAGGTACACGGGCGCGGCGAGGGGGTTCCCGCGGGGGCACGCAGGCCCCCTCCCCCGCTCGTCACCTCGCGGCCCCTCCCCCAATAACAACCTGGGGGAGGGGCGTACACTCGCATCGGCGCGGGTGCTTCGACCACCGCGCGAACGCAAGAATCGTAGGGGCAGACCTGCGTGTCTGCCCACCCTTGCCCCATCTCGAAACCCGCCCGTCAGATCGACCCTCGTAGGGGCGGCCCCGCGTGACCGCCCGTGCCCGCCCCCGCGACGCCCTCTGCCCCCATTCCCCATTCCCCATTCCCCATTCCCATTCCCCCGCAGTCCCTACCCCGCCCTTCGCGCCTCCAGCCGCTCCCCGTAAAACCGCAGCATCGCCTCCTTCACCTCGCGCCACGGCCCCTTCACCACCGGCGCCGGGGGGAGCGAGTCGATGAAGTACCGCCCGTAGCTCTTCTTCGCCACGCGACCGTCCAGCACCAGGACGACCCCGTGGTCGCCGGTGGAGCGGATCAGGCGGCCGAAGCCCTGCTTCAGCCGGATCGCCGCGCTCGGGAGCATGTACGAGACGAAGGAGTTGCCCCCCGCCCGCTCGATTGCCTCGATGCGCGCGGCGGTCACCGGCTCGCCGGGGACCTTGAAGGGAAGCTTGGGGATCACCAGCCCGCGCAGCGCCGAGCCGGGGACGTCCACCCCCTCCCAGAACGAGGTGGTCCCCAGCAGGATGCCGCGCCCGGAGACCGCGAATCGCTCCACCAGTTGCGCGCGCGGCCCCTCGCCGTGCACGAAGAGCGGCCACTCCAGGTCCGCGCGGCGGCGGCGCAGCTCGGAGGCGACGTGGCGGAGCGCGCGGTACGACGTGAAGAGGACGAAGAGCCCGCCGTCCGAGATCCTGGCGTGCTCCAGCACCGCGCGCACCGTGGCCTCGTCGTGGCGCGGGTCCGCGTCGCCCGCGGGGAGCGGGAGGTCGGTGGGGACGGCGAGCAGTGCCTGCCGCGGGTAGTCGAAGGGCGATGGGAAGACCGCCTCGGCCACGGGGTGCTCCTGCTCGAAAGCGTCGCTGAGCCCCAGGCGCTGGCGCACGAAGCGGAAGTCCTTTTCCTGCGTCGAAAGCGTCGCCGAGGTCAGGATCACCGTCGGCACCTGCTCGAAAACCGACTCGCGCAGCACGGCGGAGAGGTCCAGTGGGGCGGCGTTCAGCGTCAGGTTCCCCTCGCGGCTCTCCCGCGCCGCCTGCCGCTCCATCCAGCGCACCATCTTGACGCGCTCCTCGCCGGGGCGGAGGGCCATGCGCAGGCCGTCCGCGGCGCCCTCCACTCGGTTGGCGGCACCGCGCAGCTCCATCAGCTGCGGCTCCAGGTTGCGGCGCAGCTCGTCGTCGGTAGCGACGCGCTCGCGAAGGAGCTCCATCCCCGCCAGCATCGACTGGAGGTTGTCCAGCAGGCCGGAGAGCGCGTCGTCCAGCCCCAGCGGCCACACGGGGTGCGCGGCGAAGTGGTCGTCCAGCCGCGCCAGCGGCTCGCCGGAGTTGAAGACGTCGTTGAGGAAGGAGAACACCGCCGCCGCCCGCTCCCGCGCCCCCTCCAGCGACGGGAGGAGCCGCTCCTCGATCGTGTCGAGCGCGGCCCGGGCCAGCAGGTCGTTCTTCACCGCCCCCAGCGCGCCGCGGAAGGCCGGGAGCAGCCCCTTCCCCCGATGCTCCAGCCTTCGCAGCGTCCGGAACAGGCCACGGCGGGACACGGTGGCCCCGAGATGGCTCGTCGCCGCCTCCTCCAGGTTGTGCGCCTCGTCCAGCACCAGCCGCTTGTAGTGCGGAAGGACGGCGGGAGAGGAGTAGTTCCCCTGCGCGCGCCGTACGGCGAGATCGCTGAAGAGGAGGTGGTGGTTGGAGACCACGATGTCCGCCGAGGAGGCCTCGCGCCGGGCGCGCTGGTAAAAGCAGTCCTCGAAGTTGGGGCACTTCGCCCGCAGGCACACGTCGCTCTCCGACGACACCTCGTCCCACACCTCGGCCGAGGGGCGGAACGAGAGGTCGGAGAGCGATCCATCCGCCGTCTTCCCCAGCCACTCCACGATCCCGGCCAGCTCCGCCTGCTTCTCCGCGTCGAAAAGCGCCGCCGCGTTGTCCCGCGCCAGCAGCGCGCGCCGCACGGAGACGTAGTTGCGCCGCCCCTTCACCAGGGTGAAGCGGAAGGGGATCCCCAGCGCGCGCCGCAGCATGGGGAGGTCCTTGTCGACGAGCTGTTCCTGGAGGTTGATGGTGTTGGTGGACACCAGCGTGCGCTCGCCGTTGAGAACCGCCCAGCGGATGGCGGGAAGGAGGTACGCCACCGACTTCCCCGTCCCCGTCCCCGCCTCCGCGATCCCGACGCCACCCTCGTTGTAGAGCGCCCCGATCATGCGCGCCAGCTCGCGCTGCTGCGGCCGGTCCTCGTAGCGCGGGTGGCGCGAGGCGAGCGCTCCGCCGGGGCCCAGGTCGCGGTCGAGCGCGTCCAGGTCGAGCGGGGTGCACTCGCTGGCGTCGGGCGGCTCCACGATGACGTACAGCTCGCTCGCGTCGTTGTCGACGATGGCGGAGCCCAGCCCCATCTCCCACACCCGCGCGGCGACCTGGAAGTCCGCCTCGGAGGGCTCCAGCACGCCGGAGGGGTGGTTGTGGATGAGCAGCCCTCCCGCCTCGGGCGACTTCACCAGCGCCAGCACCGCCGACGGCCCGCCGCGGGCGATGACGCGCGGCTCCGTAACGGCGCCGCCCTCGCCCACGCGCGCCACGAAGCACACCTCGTTGCCGCGGGCGCGTGCGATCTCCCGCCGCACCAGCTCGGCGGCGGCGGGTTCCAGGAACAGCTCGACGGCGGAACGTTGCTGTTTCATCTAACGGGGGAGCGGGATACGGGCACGGGCGAAACAGAAGTGCCAAGTGCTAAGTGCCAAGTCCTGAACAGAAGTTCCACTCAGCACTTAGCACTTAGGACTCAGCACTTAGGACTCAGCACTCTTCCTCACCCACCTCGCGCGCCGGCTCGGACTCCGCGAGCGCCTCCCGCAGGAGCTCCTCGTCGTCCTCCGCCACGGCGTCCATCTCCACGTACCCCACCCGCGGCGGCTCGGCGGGGTCCTCGGGGCAGAGGAAGCGCGCGCCGTAGAACCCGCGCTCGGTGGGTGCCGGGTGCCCGTAGAGGATCTCCACCAGCCACCCCCTCCCCCGCTCGTCCTGGAAGATTGCCCTGTCTTTCGCCATTTCTTCGGTACAATGCTGCCGCCCGGGTGTTCCGTCAACGTTGACGAAGTGTACCGAGGAGGGGGCCGGGATGGAAGGCGGGGGGGCCTCACCCGGCGGGCCCTCACCCGGCAGCTTACAGCTGCCACCCTCTCCCACAAACAGCCGTGGGAGAGGGGACTTGGGGCCTGCGCGTCTGGCGGGCGGCAGAGCGGGGGGTGGATCAGCGGGGACTGCGGGTTTTCAGGACGGCTTCGATGCGGCGCAGGACGGAGCGTGGGTCGTCGATGACTTCCTCGTTGCGGAAGCGAACGACGTGGATGCCGCGGGCGTTCAGGAACTCGGTACGCACGGCATCACGTTCCTGCTGCTCGTGGTGGATGTCGCCGTCGACTTCCACGCAGAGCTTCGCGGAGGCACAGTAGAAATCCAGGATGAAGCGATCAACCGCGTGCTGCCGCCTGAACTTCGCCAAATTCCAGCCGCGCAGGTAGTTCCACAGCCGTTTCTCGGCCTTGGTCGGCGCACGCCTCAGCTCGCGCGCCCGCGCCTCCAGCTCCGGCGTCGTCCCCCGCACCCGCTTCCTCTCCATCCCGCCTCCTCGCCAGAATATGAGAACCCACACAGACGCCCAAGTCCCCTCTCCCACGGCAGTTTGTGGGAGAGGGTGGCAGCTGTAAGCTGCCGGGTGAGGGCCACCGGGCCCCCCTCACCCCTCCCGCAGCACCTCCAGGAACGCCTCCCCGTACTTCTCCAGCTTCGCGGGCCCCACCCCCGGCACCTCCAGCATCTCCGCGTCGTCGCCGGGGCGGCGGCGCGCGAGCTCGATCAGCGTCTTGTCCGGGAAGATGCAGTACGAGGGGAGGCTCGCCTCCTTGGCGAGCTTCGAGCGCAACGCCTTGAGGCGGCCGTACAGGTCGGCCTCCTCGGCGGAGGGCGGTGCGACTTCGGCGCGCTTGGGGGCGGGCTCGGCGGGGGCGCGGCGGCCGATGCGGCGACCGTTGTTTTCCGTTGAGAAGGCGGAGAGGACGTCCATCAGCGGCGCGCCCCAGCGGTCCAGCAGCGCGGTGGTGACGCCGGGGATGCGCAGCACCTCCTCCGGGGTGGCGGGGGCGTACTCGGCCAGCGACTTCAGCACCTCCTCCGAGAAGACCATCAGGACCGGCAGGTCGTGGCGCCGCGCCAGCTCGCCGCGCAGCTCGCGGAGGCGGTCCAGGAGGTCGGTGCGGCGAGCCGTGCGCGAGGGGCCGCGGCGGGTGGAGGAGGTGCCCAGGTCCACCGCCTCGGACGCGCCGGCGCCGGCCACGGCGGGGCGCCCGCCCGCGCGCAGGCAGTTGTCGCAGGCGCCGCACTCGCGCATGGCGGCCGGGTCGCCGAAGTAGCGCAGCACGAAGCCGCGCCGGCACTCCTCGGTGTAGCCGTACGCCTGCACCTTTTGCAGCTTGCGCAGGTCGCGCTCGCGCTTGGAATCCAGCGTGCGCCAGTCGATGGGGAGGCGGTTGATCGGGGTGGTGCGGTCCAGCACCCAGATGCCGTCACCCCCCGCCTGGCCCCACTCCAGGAAGCCGCCGTCCTGCAGCCCATCCAGCAGGCGCATCGCCTCGCCGCGGCCGCCGGGGATGCCGAGCATCCCCCACTCCAGCTCGGTGCCGCGGTACGACGCCTCTCCCCCGCCCCGCCGCCAGATGGTGCGCAGCAGCTCCAGCTCCGCCGTGCGCCCCGCCAGCTCGCGCGAGATGCGGTCCGGCCGCGCCACCAGCCGCACGCGCACGCCCGAGCCCGCGGGACCCAGCGGACGCACGAGGCCGAACTGCTCCAGCACGCGCAGGGCGGAGCCGGCCATGCGGTCGCCCTTGATCCCCGGCACGATCCGCCCCAGCTCCACGAGGCCCACGGAGCACACGCCGGACGCGTCGGCCCCGCGGCGCACGGCGTCCATCATCGCCTCCACCGCGCGGCGGGGGGGGTTGGCGGTCTCGATGAAGAACTCGTGGGTGAAGCGGTCCGCGTACGAGTGCAGGAGGACGCAGTCGGAGGGGCCCCCGTCGCGCCCGGCGCGGCCGGCCTCCTGATAATACGCCTCCAGGTTGCCGGGCATGTTGTAGTGCACCACGATGCGGACGTCGGGCTTGTCGATCCCCATCCCGAAGGCGTTGGTGGCCACCACCACCTGCGCGGCGCCGCTCATGAAGCGCTCCTGGATGCGCTTCCGCTCCAGGTCCTGGATGCCGGCGTGGTAGCCCACCGCGTCGATCCCCGTGCCGCGCAGGAGCGCCGTGAGCGCGTCCACGTTCTTGCGCGTGGAGGCGTACACGATGGCCGATCCCTCGCGCCCGCGCAGGAGCTTGAGGAGGAGGCGGTCCTTTTCGCTGTCGTTCTTGGCGCGCAGGACGTGCCACACCAAGTTGCGCCGGTCAAACCCGGTGACCAGCGTGGCCGCGTCGCGAAGCGAGAGCTGGCGGACGATGTCGCGCCGCACCTCCTCGGTGGCCGTGGCGGTGAGCGCGGCGATGGGCGGGTCGCCCAGGGCGTGGCGCACCTCGCCCAGCCGCAGGTACGACGGGCGGAAGTCGTGCCCCCACTCGCTGACGCAGTGCGCCTCGTCGATGGCCAGCAACGACACGTCCATCGCGGCCAGGCGGCGGATGAAGCGCTCCCCGTCGAAGCGCTCCGGCGCGACGTACAGGAGCTTGAGCTGGCCGCTTTCGGCCGCCAGCATCCGCATCGACATCTCGTCCGGCGAGAGCGACGAGTTGATGAAGGTGGCGGGGAGCCCCACGCGGGCCAGCGAGTCCACCTGGTCCTTCATCAGCGAGATGAGGGGCGACACCACCACGGTGAGTCCCGGCAGCATCATCGCCGGCACCTGGTAGCACAGGCTCTTCCCGCCGCCGGTGGGCATGATGGTCAGCGAGTCCGCCCCCGCCAGGACGTTGCGCACCGCCTGGTCCTGCCCCGGCCGGAAGTCGGGGTACCCCCAGTGGCGGCGGAGGACCTCGCGGGCCTCCTCCAGCGGATCTTCGACGGCGGGGTGGAACGGCTCGGTGAGCATCGGGCGCGGGTGCGGGATGAAGGTGTTGCGCCCCCGTACCCGACACCGCCGCCGGGGTTCACGCCGTCCACCTTCGCGAGCGAAACCCGTCCCCGCGATGGCGTCCGGGGCGCGCTCCCGCTCCCGCACGCGCCGGGACAGCGGAAGCGCCCCCGTGCGATAGGATTGCACAAGGACGGCGGGGCATGCTAGTTTGGAGGCCGTACACGGGGGATCGTCGCCCGCCAGCTCCCGTCGGCGCACGACACCCCCGGCGCCCCCCGCGCCCGCTCATCCCGTCTCTCCTGCCCCCGATGACCATGGACCCGATCCGCACCGCTCCGCCCCAGGCACCCCGTTCCGCGCCGCGCCGCGGCTGGGTCGCGCCGGAGGTGAAGGACCTTCCGCGCCTGACCGAGCTGACGCTGCAGAGCGGCGGGGGCATTCCCTGCGGCGGCACCGGCAGCAGCACGGTCTGCCCGTAGCGCACGGCCGCTGATGCTTCTGGGCCTCGCGATCACCGAGCACTGCAACCTCCGCTGTCCGCACTGCATCCGCGATGACGTAACCACCGTCCGCAACCTGGACGCGGGCCTGATCCTCCGCACGGTCGATCAGGCTCGACTGCTGTGGGACGAGGTCGCCGCGTCCATCACCGGCGGCGAGCCCACATTGCACCCGGAGTGGGAGCGGATCATCGCCGGGCTGCACGAGCGGGGGGTAACATACCGCTTCGTGACCAACGGCTGGCACATGCGCCGCCTGATGCCGGCGCTGGATCGATACCCCCCGGCGCGCGTGCGCGTCTCCCTCTCGGGCGCGGACGAGGAGGTGCACGACGAGGAGCGGGGGCGCGGCTCCTTTCGGCGCGTGCTGATGGCGGTGGCGCTCCTCACCAGCCGCCAGATCCCCACCTCGCTCGGCTTCGTGGTGGACCGGCGCGACCGGCACCAGCTCCGGCAGGCGGCGGACCTGGCGGAGGCGCTGGGGTGCACTTCGATCGACTTCGCCCTGGCGCAGCCGGTGGGCGGCAGCGCCGCGCGCGACAGCGATCTCGCCCCGCGCGAGTGGTACTCCGCGCGCGACGAGATCCTCGCGCTCGCCGCGGAGGGCCGCCGCACGGCCGTGATGCTCGATTACGGCGCCCCGTCGGAGGGCCCCGAGCCCGTCTGCGACACCTTCAAGAAGAACCGCATCTACGTCGATGCCCGCGGCCGCCTCTCCCTCTGCTGCCAGCTCTCCGAGTACGGCTCCAACGAGACCGACGTCGTCGCGGACCTGAACCACACCTCGCTGCTGGACGTGTGGCCGCGCTACGAAGAGGCTCTGGATGCGCAGCGCGCCGCCAGCCTCCCCCGCGGCGGCGACCCGTTCGACCCCTTTCCCTGCATCCGCTGCGCGCGCGCGCTGGGGAAGATGGCCTGGATCCGCGACTACCCGTCCAGCCCCTGGGCCGGTGCCGCCCTCCCCCCCACCGTCCCCCTTCCGCCCCGCCTCGTCCCGCTCACCTACGCCGCGCGGGTGTAGCGTCGGACTCAGGGCGCCGCTGGAAAAACACGAAGTCCGCCGTCGCGGACTCGCCCCTCCTCTTGTCATCGTGAGCGACGCGCTTCGCCGTCCCCGCCTCGTCACGAACCTATGGCGCGAGCGAGGGATCTACTGCGCGTGCCGGGAGCTCGGCCCGTTCATGCCGCCCCGAACCCGCGCCGGCTAGATTCTTCGTTCGCCGCAGGAGCTCCGGCGCGCTCCACGGGCCCCTGCGCGGCGGCTCTCTCAGAATGACAGAAAACCGGTCACGCCCCGCGGCATCTGACCCCGAGTCCGCGAAGGCGGGCTTTGTGCTGTTGTTGCCGCGAGTTCACTCGCCAGGCCTCTCCCCCCTCCCCATCCCGATTTGCCGCGCTTTCCCTTAGATTCCACAAGTCCGCCCGGCGGTACCCCTCGTAATCCCCGCTCGCCCATGCGGTTCCCGCTGCACATAGCACTCCTCGCCATACTCGCGGCCGCGTGCGGCGACCCCGGTCCGGGCGTCACGCACCCGCCCAGCGGGCCGCTCACGCTGGAGCTGCAGGGGACGCTCGCGCGCGACTCGGTGGTGCACGTGCGGGCGCTGCGCGCGGGCGTCGTCGTCCCCGCCGCGCAGGTGACGCTCGCCGCCACGCCCGCCGACGCCGTGCAGCTCCTGGGCGGCGACTCGCTGCGCTTCCTCAAGGGCGGCAGCCTCACAGTCAGCGCCACGGCGGGAGCATCGCGCGGAAGCCGCACGATCGAAATCACCGCGCCCCCGCCGCTCGCCCTGGAAGTGACGGGGAGGATCGAGCGCGGCGCGGTGGTGCGTGTCGCGGTGACGCAGGGCGGCGTGGCGCTCGGGGTCGGCGCGGCGACGCTCGCCTTCACCCCGGCCGATGCGGGCCAGTCGCTCGGCGGCGACTCGGTGCAACTGCTGCGCGCGGGGACGGTCACACTGCGCGCCACCTTCGGCCGCGACGAGGGCGCGCGCGAGCTGACGGTCGCCGTGCCGCCGTCGATCGTCTTCGACCGGGTGGTGGACGGCAACCGCGACCTGTGGCGCGTGGCGCTGGACGGTGGCGACCTGGCGCGCCTCACCGATCACGCCGCGGACGACAGCGACCCCACCGTGGCGGCGGGGCGCATCGTCTTCTCCAGCCTGCGTGTGGACAGCAACCTCGAGCTATTCAGCATCGCGCTGACCGGGGGCGAAGCCACGCGGCTCACCCGCACGGCGGGGCCCGAGACGATGCCCGCCCTGTCACGCGACGGGCAGCGACTCGCCTACATCATCAGCGCCGGCGGACTCCCCAAACTCTGGCTCGCCGCGGGCGACGGCAGCGGGGGCGCCCCGGGCGCACCCACCTTCGGCGCCGGCTTCGCGCTGGACGCATCGCCGTCATGGGCGCCGGACGGGAGCAGGCTCGCCTTCACCTCCACCGAAGCGGGGAGCCCGGACGTGTTCGGGCTCGTCCCGGGCACCACGCCGGTGCTCCTGGCGGGCGGCAGCTCGCTGGAGCTGGAGCCGGCGTTCAGCCCCGATGGCCGCTTCCTCGCCTTCACCTCCGACCGGGCGGGCGGCGGCGTGACGCGCATCTACCTGATGGCGCTGTCCAGCGGCGCGGTGACGCGGATCACGTTCGGAACCCTCTCCGTGGGACAGCCCGCCTGGACCGCGGACGGACGCCTGGTCTACACCGAGTTCGCCGCGGGCGGTGGGCAGCTGCGCTGGATCGATCCCGCCACCCCGGCCGCGAGCTACGCCATCCCCACCGGAGCGGGGAGCGCGCGCAACCCGGCCGGAATCCCCTGACCATACCCGTGATGGAAGCCACAAGCCGCTACGCCGTCCCCGACGAGGTGCTGACGGCGCACCTGGAGGGCGAGGCCGTCCTCCTGCACATGGAGACCAAGAACTACTTCCGCCTCAACGCCACCGCGGCGCTGCTGTGGAAGGGGATGGAGCGCGGCCTGGAGCGCGAGCAGCTCCTGGACAGCCTGCTGGCCGAGTTCGAGGTGGACCGCCCCACCGCCGCCGCGGAGCTGGACCGCCTCCTGGGCGAGCTCGCCGCCCGCGGCCTCGTCGTCCCGGGATGACCGGCCGCGCCGTCCCTCCCCCGCGTTCGGGGGAGGGAGCCGGGGGGTGGGGGCCCATCGCCGGCATCCGTGCCGCGCTGCGCACGCCGGGCTGGCTGCGCGACGGTCGCTGGCGCACGCTGCTGGAGCCCGTCCCCCACGCGAGCAACGATGCCGAGCCGCCGCGCGGTGCCCTCCGCGCGGCACGCGGCGCGCTGCGCGTGCTCGCGCGCGCACCGGGCGGCCGCTGGAGGAACACCTGCCTCTACCGAAGCGTCGCCGAGTGCCTGGTGCTCCGCGAGTTCGGAGTGGACGCGCGCCTCCGCATCGGCGTCGGCACGGAGGGGGCGGAGGTGATCGCGCACGCGTGGGTGGTCCGCGGCGCCCAGGCCGACGCGGATGCCGACCCCGCCGCCGCCGCCCTGCGCCCCCTCGCCGGCCGCGCGTGACGCACGTCCTCCTGCGCGACGGCGCCCTCCGCCTGGAGGCCGCCCCCGATCTCCTCCCGCTCATCGTCCACTGGCTCCCGCTCCTCCCCTATTCCGAGCGCACGCCGGACCCGCACGGCTCGCTGGTGCGCGTCATCCGCGGCGATCCCCATCCGCCGCCGCACATACGCCCAACCCTGCGCCTGGGGACGGCGGACGCGTGGGTGGAGGGCGACGGGGCGGTGCTCGCCGGCAACGCCGCGCGCTGCTGGGGTGAGGTCGATCTGCAGGGAGGCACGGCCGAGTTGCGCGCCCCGGTCGGCGCGACGGATGACGCCACGCGCTGGGAGCTGTACTCGATGGCGTCGCTCGCCTGCGCCCTGCTGCTGAACCGCATGGGGCGCACGCTGGCGCACGCGGCCGGCGTGGTCGCGCCCGACGGCGGCGCGTGGCTGCTGGTGGGGGACACGCACGCCGGCAAGAGCACCACCGTAGCCAACCTCCTCCGCTGCGGATGGGGCTACGTGTCCGACGACAACGTGGTGCTGGCGCGCGGCGGCGGCGGGATCGCGGTGGAGGGGTGGCCGCGCCACTTCCACATGGACGAGGGATGGGAAGCGGGCACCCCGCTCGGCCGCCGCGGCGCCATCGATCCGCGCGAGCGCTGGCCGGGGCAGTGGATGGACGCCGCGCCCCTCGCGGGGCTCCTCTTTCCGCGCGTGGAGCCGGGGCAGCCCACGGAGCTCGCGCCGTACCCCGCCGCCGACGCGCTGGCGGCGCTCCTCCGCCAATCGCCCTGGCTGCTGGCGGACCGGGGGAGCGCCCCGGCGGTGCTCGCCCTGCTGCGCGACGCGGCGGCGCGCCCCGCCTTTGCGCTTCGGCTGGGGCTGGACAGCTACGCCGATCCGCCGCTCCTGGCCGAGCGGCTGCGCCCGGCATGGGTCATCTGACCGGTAACAAAAAGCTGTTCCTCCGCCCAACTTCATTTTAATATTCCCGTGGGGAGCCCCGATGGCCGGACTCCCTCCCCCCATACATCCGCACGAGGTCGCACCAATGACACATTCCATCATCCGACGCATCGGCCCCGCCGCGCTCGCGCTGGCGCTGACGGTGGCCGCCACCGACGCGGCGAGCGCGCAGATCGGCGGGCTCGGCCGCACGCTGGGGCGCGCCGCCAGCAGGCTCAACGTGGACGCGGTGCTGCGCGGCGATCCGCCGATCACCACCAGCCTTCCGGACGCGCGCTGGGCCGTCGACTCGCTGGACAACTTCACCCCGCGCGAGAGCAAGCGCTCCATGCTCCAGCTCCAGCGCACCCCCAACGGCGGCTTCGTGCTGCAGCCGGGGTACTACGAGATGGAGACGCAGAGCTACTGCCTCAAGGCCGGCACCCACGGCCCCGGCGGCGGCGACGGCTACCTGTACGCTCCCACGGCCGGGCCCGCCGAAGACGCGGTCAAGTCGATCCTGCGCAACTCGGTGAACCACCCGCAGATCGAGCAGTCCAAGGTGCAGACGCTGCTGTGGGCGATCATCGCCCGCGCGAAGTTCGAGGACATGAGCGCCGACCACAAGGCGACCGCCGCGCGCCTGCTGACGCCGCAGCAGCTCGCCTCCCTCAACCGCACGGCGCTGGACATGGTGCCCGGCCCCGCGATGGACGCCGCCATGAGCCGCGTGCCGCCGCTGGTGCGCCAGGTCTTCCAGGCCGAGGCGCAGATCCGCCAGATGCTCACCAACCCGGGCACCTCGTTCCAGCAGCTCGAGGCCGCGGCGGTGCTGGCCGGGATGGCGCCGATGGGCCCCGGCAGCCGTCAGGTGCCGAACGGCCGCTGGAACCTGCACCCGGACGGCTACTACGTGCGCTACCTTCCGCACGGCTACAGCCACACCACCACGCAGATCTGGATTCCGCAGGGGAGCCCGGCGGTGGGCAAGGAGTACGACCCGGCCACGCACATCGCGGTGCCGGGAAACACGGCCCGCCAGCGCCTCGTGCAGTCCGGCCGCGCGCACCGCGCGTCGTAAGCGGCGGCGGGGTTCAGAGAGACGGGCCGGCGAGCGATCGCCGGCCCGTTTTCGTGCGGCAAGGAAGAGCGTCCCACAGAGACACAGATGAAACGGCAAGAACAGAAGGAAAAGCTTTTCTCTGAGGCTTTCAGTTCTCTCTGTGCCCTCTGTGTAATGGGTCTCCTCGGCTGAAGCTAACCGGCCCCGCACTAGGACAGGTGCGGGGCCGGTTCGTGCTTGGCCCGCGCTGGGTCAGGGAATGAACCCGCAGGTGCAGTACCCGTTCGAGGCACAGTACCCGATCCCCCACGGGCAGCGCTCGCCGCAGGGGTAGTATTCGTAATCGTACCCCTCCTTGGGGCAGTTCCCCGCCGCCGCCGTGGGCTGGCTCGCCATCGCCCGGCTCGCGCCGAAGCTCAGGCCCCCGGCTACGAGCACAGCGAACACTGCTTGGATGAGATACGCCAGACGAAACTTCATACGTCCTCACGGAAGGTGGGACCCAAGCGTGTCCCGGCGTCTACCGGAACTCCCAGCCCTGCCCGCCGGTTTCAGGGAACGTAGCCGCAGCGGCAGATTCCGCTCTCGGAGCAGTAACCGCGGTTCTGGTAGCAGCCGTAGCCGCAGGGCTGGTACGGATAGTCGTAGCCCATCGCGGGGCACGTCGCCATCGCCGCCGCCGGCTGGGTCGCCATCGCGCGGCTCGCGCCGAAGCTCAGCCCTCCCGCCACAAGCACCGCCAGTACTGCCTGAATGAGATACGCCAGACGAAGCTTCATACGTCCTCCGAGGGGGTTGGATGCAAGCGCGTCCCGGCAGCTACCGGGACGTCAGCGGATGGAACGAGATCTCAGGGAATGTCGCCGCACTGGCAGTTGCCGTTCGCATCGCAGTACCCTCGCCCGCCCGGGCACCCGATGGCGCAAGGCGAGTACGGATACTCGTAGCCCTTGGCCGGGCAGGTCCGCGCAGCCACCTCGCCGCTCGCCATCGCCCGGCTCGCGCCGAAGCTGAGCCCCACCGCCACCAACACCGCGAATACTGCCTGGATCAGGTACGCCAGACGAAGCCGCATACGTCCTCCCCGGATGGGAAATGGAGTTCCACGGCGCTCCGATAGAGGTACCGAAGCGCCACCGCAGCTCGCGCAATATCCATTCCCGTCCGAAACTGATCGTCGCGCGTTTCCCGCGCGTGATTCTGGAAGGGCGTGAGTGCGACGAGACCGGCCGTTCCCCCCTTTTGTCATCCCGGGTGACGCGCTTCTCCGTCCCGTGCCCGTCCTCAATTTCTGGCGCGGAGCAAAGGATCTACTGCGCGTGCCGAGGGGCTCGTCGTTACCCGCCGTCCTCTTGCCTCGCAGGCTAGATCCTTCAGTCGCCGCTACGCCGTGGCGTGCGGCCATAGGTCAGAGCAGCGGCTCCTTCAGGATGACAGAAGAAGCGTTCCCTCCGCGCCTCCGCGTCTCCGCGTGAGCCCTGATCGGTGCGCCCCGCGCAGATGCATGCAAGCGCCCCCTCCCCAGGTAGTTATTGGGGGAGGGGGCAGCGAGGTGACGAGCGGGGGAGGGGGCCCTACACCCGCGCCGTGCCGTACAGGATCGCCTTCTTCACCTCGCCGAAGAGGTACTATCTCCCGGAGGTCAGCCGAGCGCACTCCTTACGAAGCTTCTCCGTGAAAGGCTGCGTCCGTATATGGTCACGGTGAAAGTTACCTTGCGCCGTGCTATCGACGACAGCCACAGCTTCCTTGAACCATTGCTCAGCCTCTTGCGTGTCCCAAAGCTTTATAGACAAACGATCTGCGTACTTCACGATCTCGTGCGAATTCGGAAGCGGCGGTTTGCCGGGTTCCATCAGCAGTCGCGTGGCGAGCAGCACATGGTAACGGGCAGGCTTGTACTTCGCTTCCAGCGTACCGTTCCTGAAGAAGTATTCCAAGCGGTACAAAGCAGAAGCAGCTGAGTAGTAAGGCTCCAACCGATGTTGAGCACCGAAAATTTCTTTCCCAACGCTTCCGAGCAACCCGCGGTAGTTACGCGTGGTCCGATGAGGCTCTTCTAGAAACATCGACGCGTACGCTCGGATAAGATTGGCCGGTGTCACGATCCGCGTTTTTTCAAAGCCAGCAACATTGTTGAACTGCCGTGAGCGCCGCTCATAGTAGAGCTTCTTATTGTCTTCGAAGCTCCTGAAGAACATTTCGAGCTTCTTCTGGAAGTCCGAAAGCGCAATCAGTTGCTCTTCCTTAACTTCTGTTTGCCTGTTCGTAGCCTTGATGATGGCCGCAATGACGGCATCATCCTGAGTCGCAATCAGGCGCAGAGGAACCATCACAGAATCATCAAGATTGTCCTTCTGATCGAAAAGAACGTGACTGGTCTGACAGCCATTCACGATTTGATAATCCTCGATGTAGATCCGATTTCCGGTTGGTCGCATAGTCTTCGCGATGATCGTGATTCCGTTGTTCATCAACGCGAATCGTGCACGCATTTCTGTTGAACTGAGCGTTTCGCGCATCTCGGAATTCACCGCGTTATAGTCTTGCCAATCCCTGACGTTGTCGTAAAAAATAGTGCGCACCAACTCACCGCTCTCGTCTTTCACAAGGCCGAGAAACTCATTGGCGGGGAGCAAGCCGATGTACGCCTCTGTGACTCCGGGAATCTCCGGCAGGACCGTGCGGTCCGCAAACGTGAACTCTCGTGAGATGGCGTTCTTCGTCTGGTTGTAGAGCTTCTGGAGTCCGTCCGCATCGACGGGAATGAACTCGACTTCTCGGAACAGACGCGTTTGTTCGAGGTCTTCGGTGACGGCGGCCCGCCGAGCCTCCAAGTTCTGGTCGCCGTTCCACTTTCCTGTGGTAACGTAGTAAAGCCGGCAGATTGGATTCCCGCGTTTGAATTTGCTGCTACGGTCATAAACAGCCTTCATCACTGCGGCTGCTTCCTTTATTGCGTCGTTGCGCGGCAACGAAGGTGCATCCTTGAAGAAGTCGACCACTCCAAATCCGAACTGGCCGATCTTCGCCGTCTCAAAGCTCGATGAGCGTTCTGCTTGGACGAATACAAAGCTCACATCAAGGAAGCCGTTGGTATCGGCGAGCTCTGCCACCAGTTCAGAATCGGTCGCCAGAGATCCATTGACTATGATCGCAAGCGCATCGATACCCGTGTCTGCACCGGAACCGCTGACCACATCGTTAGTATCGAAGCTCTCGCTGAGGTGACGCCCGATGTTCAGGTATGCTGCAAAATGCTCAAACCGACTATCCTCACCCAAGTTCGTGATCCTGTCGATCCCACTCTCCTTGGAAAACTCGTCGAGAAGAGATCTGGTGATGCGGTCCATGGCTTCCTAGTCGAGAGGGTTCAGTTATGGGGTGGGTTGTCTTACGGGGTCTCGCCGCATCCCGCGTTGCTGCCCGAATCTTCATTCAGCAAGCCAAGGTTCAATTCAGGCCGCAGGACTGATCCTAACATCTAGACGGACCAGCCCCTCGACGGATCAAGTCCGGCAGACCGGCCCATGACCTTGTTTACACCCGCGCCGTGCCGTACAGGATCGCCTTCTTCACCTCGCCGATCGCCTTGGTGATGCGGATCTCGCGGGGGCAGGCCTCGGTGCAGTTGAAGATGGTGCGGCAGCGCCAGACGCCCTCGCGGTCGTTCAGGATGCTGAGCCGCTCCCCGGCCGCCGAGTCGCGCGAGTCGAAGATGAAGCGGTGCGCGTTCACGATGGCCGCCGGGCCCACGAAGTTCTCGTTGGCCCAGAACGACGGGCAGCTCGTGGTGCACGCCGCGCACAGGATGCACTTGGTGGTGTCGTCGAACTTCTCGCGGTCTTCCACCGACTGCAGGCGCTCGCGCTCGGTGGTGCGGCCGTCGTTGATGAAGTACGGGAGCACGGAGCGGTACTGCGCGAAAAAGGGCTCCATGTCCACCACCAGGTCCTTTTTCACGCGGAACCCCATGATCGGCTCCACCGTCACCTTTTCACCCACGTCGCGGATCAGCACCTTGCACGCGAGGCGGTTGACGCCGTTGATGCGCATGGCATCCGACCCGCAGATGCCGTGGGCGCAGGAGCGGCGGTAGGTGAGGGTGCCGTCCTGGTACCACTTGATGGCGTTCAGCGCGTCCAGCACCCGGTCGGTGGGGTCCACCTGCACCTGGAACTCCTGGAAGCTCGGCGCGGCGTCCGTGTCCGGGTTGAAGCGGAAGACGCGCACCGTCACCGGCTTCACCCCGCCCGCCTTGGGAGGCGGGGCGGTCTTCTGCGCCGGAGCCTGCGCGTTCGCCGCGGCGGCGCCCGCGGAGCTCGCGTCGGCGGTGGTGGAGTCGCGCCTGGCGCCGCCCTGCCCTTCGGTCTCGGCCTTCATCAGTATACCCTTTCCTTCGGCTCGAACTGCCGGATCACCACGGGCTTGTACGAGATGCCGAGCGTGCCGTCCTCCGCCCGCGTCACCAGGGTGTGCTTGAGCCACTCCTGGTCGTTGCGGTCCAGGTAGTCCTCGCGCAGATGGGCGCCGCGGCTCTCGGTGCGGTTGATCGCGCTCACGGTGGTCACCTCGGCAAGGTCCAGCAGGTTGCCGAGCTCCCACGCCTCCAGCAGGTCGGTGTTGAAGTTCTTCCCCTTGTCCATCACCAGCACGTTACGGAAGCGCGCCTGCAGCTCGCGCACCTTTACGAGCGCCGCCTCCATCCCCGGGCCTTCGCGAAAGATGCCGACCGCGTCCTGCATCACGTCCTGCATCTCCTCGCGAAGGCGGGCGGCCGGCTCGCCCTTTTCGGTGGCCAGGATGCGCGTGAACTCCGCCTCGATGCGCGCCGTGGGCCTGGCGGGAAGGGGCGGCAGCTCCGCCGTCTTGCAGAACTCCGCCATCGCGATCCCGCCGCGCCGCCCGAAGACCACCAGGTCGAGGAGCGAGTTGGTGCCCAGCCGGTTGGCGCCGTGCACGGAGACGCAGGCGCACTCGCCGGCCGCGTACAGGCCGGGGATCACGGCGTGCCCCGCATCCAGCACGCGGCACTCCACGTCCGTGGGGATTCCGCCCATCCCGTAGTGCGCGGTGGGCTGGATCGGCATCGGCTCCTTCACCGGGTCCACGCCCAGGTAGGTGCGGCAGAAGTCCGCGATGTCCGGCAGCTTGTTCTCGATGACGTCCGCGCCCAGGTGGGTGGCGTCGAGGTACACGTACTTCTTCCCCCCGATCCCCCGCCCCTCGCGGATCTCCTTGCTGATGGCGCGCGCCACCACGTCGCGGCTGGCCAGGTCCTTCATGGTGGGGGCGTAGCGCTCCATGAAGCGCTCGCCGTGGTCGTTGCGCAGGATGCCGCCCTCGCCGCGCACGCCCTCGGTGATCAGGATGCCCAGCCGGTAGATCCCCGTGGGGTGGAACTGGTAGAACTCCATGTCCTCCAGCGGGATCCCGCGGCGCAGCGCGATCGCCACCCCGTCGCCGGTGTTGGCGTGGGCGTTGGAGGTGATGGACCACACGCGCCCGAAGCCACCCGTGGCGAACTCCACCGCCTTGCTGCGGAAGATGTGCAGGTGCCCCGTCGCGACCTCGTACGCGATCACCCCGCCGCAGCGCCCGTCGTCGGCCATGATCAGGTCGACCACCTGGTACTCGTCGTAGAAGTCGACGCCGGCCTTGATGCAGTTCTGGTAGAGCGTCTGCAGGATCATGTGCCCCGTGCGGTCGGCCGCGTAGCAGCTGCGGCGCACCGGGCCCTGCCCAAAGTGGTGCGTGTGCCCGCCAAAGGGGCGCTGGGCGATCTTGCCGTCCGGCGTGCGGCTGAACGGGAGCCCCATGTGCTCCAGCTCGATGATCACCGGCACCGCCTCTTCGCACAACACCTGGATGGAGTCCTGGTCGCCCAGGTAGTCCGACCCCTTCACGGTGTCGAACGCGTGCCACTCCGGGTTGTCCTCTTCCAGGTTCGCGAGCGCCGCGCCGATGCCGCCCTGCGCGGCGCCGGTGTGCGAGCGGGTGGGGTACAGCTTGGATATGACCGCCGTGCGCAGGCCGGGCGCGCGGCTGAGGTAGATGGCCGTCATCAGCCCCGCCCCGCCGCCGCCCACCACCAGCGCGTCGTACGTATGCGTGTGGATCATCGGGTCGGGATCGTCGGGTCGAAGGTGAGGAGAGCGAAGACGCCCCAGGCCATCACCGAGAGGAGAAGGGTGTAGGCGACCGCCTTCACCGCCACCTGCCGGCCGGGCTTGCGCACGTAGTCTTCGATGCTGTAGCGCAGGCCGTTGATGCCGTGCAGCATGGCGAAGACGCAGAGCGCAACGTTGTAGAGGCGGTTGAACGGGTTGGTCCACCGCTCGCGCACCATGTCCGCGTCCAGGTGCTCCACGCCCACCACCAGGTTCCACCACACCAGGTGGTAGAGCGACAGGAAGATCAGCACGAGCCCGCTGACGCGCATGAAGAGCCACGAGTACAGCTCGAAGTTGCTGCGCGCGGTCGTGGGACGCTCGAAGCCGCCGCCGCTCCGTGGGGCGCCGCGCACGGCAACGTCGTACGTCGTCTCCTGGTTCATCGCGGCGTCTCCATCGGCACGTCCAGCACCCCCGGCGTCGCCTCTTCACGGTGAGCCGCCGGCACGCGCCCCTCGGCCTGCAGCCGCTCCATCCGCGCGCGGTGCCGCTCCACCCCCGGCTCCTCGGCGAGGCCTAACACGGGCGCCATCATGATCCACGCGACGGGTAGGATCAGCAGCACGCTCAGCCCCAGCGCGGCGAGCCCCAGCTTGCGCTGGTGGCGCATGGCGTGGGGCCAGAAGTCCTGGATGATGATGCGCAGCCCGTTCAGCGCGTGGTACAGCACCGAGAAGAAGATGGCCAGCTCGCCCACCCGGAAGAGCGGGTGGCGGTAGATGTTGAGCGACTCGTCGTAGAAGTCCGGCCAGTAGATCACCAGCGCGGTGTCGAAGACGTGGATCAGGAGGAAGAAGAGGATGCCCAGCCCGGTTACCCGGTGCAGCATCCAGGTCCACATCCCCTCGCGCCCCTTGTAGCGGAGCGACTCGGTGAGCCGGGTGTTGCGGACGTTGCGCACGCTGCCGGCGCCGTTCTCGATGCGGGTTGCCATGTGTCGGTATCTCGGTGTTGCACCCCCGGAAGCCGAGCGCCGCCCCATTGGAGCGGCGCCGGCGGGGGTGCGTCAGACCAGCGCCATCGGCTCGAGGACCGCGTCGGCCGACTTCTGGAGCGCGGCGCGCTCCTCTTCGGTCAGCTCCACCTCGATGATCCCCTCCATCCCGTTGCGCCCCAGCTTCACCGGCACGCCCAAAAAGAGGTCGCGCATCCCGTACTCGCCCTGCAGCCACGCGGCGCAGGGAAGGATGCGCTTCTTGTCCTTGACGATGGCCTCCGCCATCTGCACCGCGCCGGCGGAGGGCGCGTAGTACGCCGACCCCGTCTTGAGGAACTTCACGATCTCCGCGCCGCCGTTGCGGGTGCGGTCCACGATGGCGTCCAGCTTCGAGCGCTCCATCAGCTGCGTGACGGGAATGCCGCTCACGGTGGTGTAGGAGATCAGCGGCACCATGGTGTCGCCGTGGCCGCCGAGGACCATCGCCTGGATGTCTTCCACGGACACGTCCAGCTCCATCGCCAGGAAGGCGCGGTAGCGGGCCGTGTCCAGCACGCCGGCCATCCCGATCACCCGCTCGCGCGGGAAGCCGCTGGCCTTCATGGCCACGTAGCTCATCACGTCCAGCGGGTTGCTGACCATGATGATGATGGCCTCGGGCGACACGCGGGCGATGTTCTCGCTCACCTGGCGCACGATTCCGGCATTGGTGTTCAGCAGGTCGTCGCGGCTCATCCCCGGCTTCCGCGCGATCCCGGCGGTGACGATGTAGATCCCCGACCCGGCGGACTCCTCGTACCCGTTGCTGCCGATGATGCGCGAGTCGAAGCCTTCGATGGGGGCGGACTGGAACTGGTCCAGCCCCTTCCCCTGCGGCACGCCCTCGGCGATGTCGATGAGGACCACCTGGCGCGCCAGCTCCTTCTCCGCCACGCGCTGCGCCGCCGTGGCGCCCACGTTCCCCGCCCCGACCACCGTGATCTTGTCCATGTATCCCCGAGCTTTGGATGCGTGGTTTGTGTGGCTCCGCGGCCCTGCCGGGAAGCGCGGGCAACATAGACGCGCCCGCACTACGTGTCAACGGAAGACGGGGCCCCGCGCGGGCCCCGTGTTTCACCCGCGTTCCACCTGCCGCAGCGCCTCGTAAAGCGCCACCCCCACGGCGGTTGAGAGGTTGAGGCTGCGCGTCTCCGGGCGCATGGGGATGCGCACGTGGTGGGCGGGCGCGGTGGCGAGCACGTCGTCCGGCAGCCCGCGCGACTCCGGCCCGAAGACCAGCACGTCGCCCGGCGCGAACTCCGTCTCCCACAGCCCGCGCTCCGCCCTGGTGGTGAACATCCACGTCCTGCGCCCTTTGACGGTCGCCGCGAAGTCCGGCCACGCCACGTGCACGTGGTAGTCGACGTGCTGCCAGTAGTCCATCAGCGCGCGCTTCGCCTTGGGATGCGTGAACGAAAATCCCAGCTTCCCTATCAGGTGCAGCGGCGCCCCCGTCGCCCCGCACGTCCGCGCGATCGCCCCCGCGTTGCCGGGGATCTCGGGCTCGTACAGCGCGACGGCGATCTGGTTGGGTGTCAGCATGGGCGGTCGGGGGCGGGCGAGTAAACTCGCTGCAACAACAGCACAAAGTCCGCCTGCGCGGACTCGGGGACCATCATCCCGCTTCGCTCACCGCCGTGCGCCCCGCCATGTAGGGGTGCGATTCATCGCGCCCGCCCTCCTCCTTCCTCGACCTCCGCAACCCGCACCAACCCCGTAGGGGCCGCCCCACGTGGCTGCCCGTGCCTGAACATTCGCCGCGGCCCGCCCCACGAGCGCCGGTCCAGGAGCGAAAGTCCGCCTGCGCGCCGCCTTCGCGGACTCACGCAGAGGGCGGCGCGCGTTGCCAGCCGTTTGTCATCCTGAGGGAGACGTCGCGCACAAATCGCGCGACCCACGCAGGGCTTGTGCGGCGACCGAAGGATCTACCCCGCGAGGCAAGAGGACGGCGAACGGAGAACTGCGTCACTCAGGATGACATATTGAAATTCACGTATCTCGAGACCGCTTCAGCGGTCTTCCCGTGGTTCCAGCCGGGGGCTTCAGCCCCCGGTGATTCGCCCGGTGCCGTCATCCCCCGGTGATCGCGGCACCCGCCCCGCCACCCACCTGCGCCAGGACGGCGAAGTAGTGGCAGACGCTGCCGGCGATTACGAACAGGTGCCAGATGGCGTGCGCGTACGGGATGCGGCGGCTATGATAGAAGACGGTGCCGCCCGTGTACGCCAGCCCACCCGCCACGATCCACAGCAGCGTCGAAGGCGGGAAGCGCTCCAGCATCGGCTTGGCGGCCACGATCGCCATCCACCCCATCCCCAGGTACAGCGCGGTGGAGAGGCGGGGGAAGCGGCCGGTGAAGAAGAGCTTGAAGACGACGCCGGCCGCGGCGAACACCCACGCCACCGCCAGCAGCGTCCACCCGAAGCCGCCGCGCAGCCCCAGCAGGGTGAACGGCGTGTAGGTGCCCGCGATCAGCAGGTAGATGGCGCAGTGGTCGAAGACCTGGAGCCGCGCCTTCACCCGCGGCGTGCGCGCCGCGTGGTACAGCGTGGAAGCCGCGTAGAGCAGCACCAGCGTCGCGCCGAAGACGGCGCTGCCGAACACGGCCCACACGTCGCCACGGAAGACGGCGACGGTTACGAGGATGGCGGCCCCGGCGGCGCTCGCCACGAGCCCGGCACCGTGGGTGAGCGCGTTCGCCAGCTCTTCGCGGCTGGTTGGGGATGCAGCGTCCATCGGGGTCTCGCGGGTGGCACGGTTCGTCATATTCGCGAGACCGTATCCGCAGGAACCCGGCCGCGGCCCCGGAACACTCCCCCGCCCCGGCGGTGTAAGCCCGAGTAGAGGTCCCACACCGATCCCACACCCTGCCGGAGACACCCCCGTGACCTCCCACACCGTCGCGCGCTGGACCCGCCGCGGCACCGCCGCCCTGGTGCTCGTCCTCGCCACCGCGTGCGCCAGCGCGGAGAAGCGCATGAACCAGGGCATGGCCCTGGAGCAGCGCGGCCGCCCCGCCGACGCCGCCGAGCGCTACATCGACGCCCTGAATAAGGATCCGTCGCTCACCACCGCGCGCGCCCGCCTGCAGGAGACGGGCGACCGCGCCGTGCAGGAGGCGATCGCCGAGTCCGCCGCGCTCGCCGCCGCCGGCCGAGCGGCGGATGCGGCCAACACGCTGCTGCGCCTGGACGCGCTCGGCCGCGACGCGTCGGCGGTGGGCGTGCGGCTCGCCCTGCCGGCCGACTACGCGCAGCGCCGCCGCGCCACCTTCGACCGCGCCATCGACGACGCCATCGCGTACGCGGAGCGGGCGGAGGGAAGCGGCGGCTTCGACGAGGCGGTGAGCCGGCTGGAGCGCGCCAGCCGCTGGGAGCCGGGCGTCGGCCAGCGCACCGGGCTGGACCGCGCCCGCTTCGGCGCGCAGCTCGGCTGGGCCGAGGCCGGGATGCGCGCGGGCCAGTACCGCGCCGCCCACGAGCGCGCCCGCGCCGCCGCTGCCCTCTTCGGCCGCGAAAGCCCCGAAGCCCGCCGCGCGCTCGCCCTGCAGGAGGAGGCGCTGCGCCGCGGCACCCTGCGCGTCGCCATCCTGCCGGTGGGGAGCGAGCCGGGTGCGCGCGCCAGGCTCCCCGACGACCTGGTGCCCGCGCTGAACGACGCGCTGGAGCTCAACCACTGGACGCGCGCGCCGCTCTTCGTGCAGGTCCTCGACCCGCGCACGGTGCGGGGCGCGGCGCGGCGGCACGGCTACGCGCGCCAGGCCGCCTCCCTGCGCGACGCGGTGGAGCTGGGGCGCTCGGTGGGCGCGGAGCTGGTGGTGAGGGCGGCCATCGACAGCGTCGTCGTGACGGAGAGCGGCCTGCGCGAGTCGCGGCGCCCCGCCCGCACCGCCGCCGGCGCGGACACCGCCTACACCGTGCGCGAGGGGCGCCGCGCCATGCGGGTGCGCGTCACCTACACGGTGGTGCGCGTGAACGACTACCGCGAGTCCCCCGAGGAGCGCGTGTGGGCGAGCGCCGACACCGACTTCCGCGAGGCGGTCTATCGCGGCAACCCGCGCGAGCTCACCCTCGCCAGCCGCGAGCGAGACCTCTTCGACGAGCGCCGCGCGGGCCGCGCCGGGCGCGCGCTGATCGACGAGCTGACCCGCGACCTGGGACCGCGCATGGAGCGCGAGGTGTTCGAGCGCCTCGTCCGCGACGTGCGCTGACGGGCCGCAAAGACGGCGCGGGTGCACGCTCGAGGCGGTCTACGCCACCCCGACACGTGCAAACATCGAATGGGCCTCCATCGAAGCGCTGTTCGTGACGGTGGGCGCAGAAGTGGAAGAGCGTGCGGGTAGCCGGGTGGCAGTGAAGCTGGGCGACGCAATGCAGGTATTCCACCGAACCCATCCGGGCAAGGAGGCGAAGAAGCCCACTGTGCGCAGTGTTCGTGACTTTCTTATGATGCTCGGGGTGAAGCCATGATGCAGCATGGACGGTATCTCGCCGCGATCGAGTATGATCCCGACGAGGAAAGCTTCTACGGCCGAACGGTGAACGTGAGCCCAGGGGGCTTCGACTTCTGGGGCTCCAGTGTGCAAGAGCTGTGGCGGGAGTTCGCCGCCAGCGCCCAGATTTTCGAGGAAGCGACAAGGGAGAAGGGGATCTCCGCGGAGGTGGCGGAAGCGCCGAATCCCTCCACCCTAGCAGCGAGTGCGTTGGGGCGCCGCAGGTCTCCTGCGAAAACGGCGTCCTCCCGCGCAAACGGGTTGAAAGCCGGACGGCCGCGCGCCGAGCCTTCGGCGGAGGCGGCGCGTCTGATCCGGGAGATCCCCGTCGAATACCCACTTGCCCCACCGGCAGCGAATGTAGAGGCGGAGTTCGGCAAGGAAGTCATCGCGGAATGCATGGAGCGAGGATGGGTGAAGCAACCCACGCGCGTCCATGGCAATCGCGAGGCTGGCCCGGTATACCGCCTTACCACGACCGGCCGGCGCCTCCGCACCCGGCTCGATGCCGAAGCGGAGACGCTGTCCGGGTCTGCGGATGTGCCCTGATCAGACGATGCGGTCGGCCATCGCCAGCACCGTTGGGTCGGCCTCGGGGATCTGCGGGGCCATCTTCTCCAGCGCATCCACCACCACCTGCGCCACGAGGTAGTCGCGGACCGGCTTCTCGTCGGCGGGGACGACGTACCAGGGGGCGTGCGGGGTGCTGCACCGGGTGAGCGCGTCCCGGTACGCCTCGGTGTACTCGTCCCAGAGCTGGCGGTCTTCCAGGTCGCTGGGGGCGAACTTCCAGCGCTTCTCGGGGCGCTCGAGGCGCTTGAGGAGGCGGCGCTTCTGCTCGTCCTTGGAGATGTGGAGAAAGAACTTGAGGATGGTGGTGCCGTTCTCGGCCAGCATCCTTTCGAAGCCGTTGATCTGGTCGTAGCGCTTCTCCCACCGCTCGCGCGGCACCAGCTCGCGGACGCGCGCCACCAGCACGTCCTCGTAGTGGGAGCGGTTGAAGACGCCCACCTGCCCGTACTCCGGCGTCGCGCGATGCACGCGCCACAGGTAGTCGTGGCGAAGCTCCTCGCCGGCGGGCGCGGCGAAGCTGGCGAGGTGCATCCCCTGCGGATTCACCGCGCCAAAGACCTTGCGGATGGTGCCGTCCTTGCCGCCCCCGTCCCGCGCCTGCAGCACCACCAGCAGCGACCGCTTCCCCTCCGCGTGGAGCGCCGCCGCGAGCTTCTCCAGCCGCTCCAGCAGCTCCTCCGTCTCGCGGTCCACGCGCTTTCCGCCGGGCACTTCGGACGGCGGCGCGGCCTCCTCGTCCGAGAGAAGCGGGCGTTGCGAGGGATCGATCGGCTTGAGCAGTGTCATCGGGGCGCCCGCGTGTGAGGGTTGGGTGCGTGAGGGACCGTTGATCCGTCCCTTCAAGGCGCGGGCCGTGGCGGTGCGAGGCTGGTTCGAGGCGGGGCGAGGGTGGGCAGACACGCAGGTCTGCCCCTACGGGCGCCGGGGCGAAGGGCGGCCGTAGGAAGGAGAGCGAAACCGCCCCCTCTCTCGATAACGGCGAGGGCGGAGCCCTCTCCCGTTATCGGGAGAGACATCTGAGGTGGTCCGTCAAGGCTTTTCGGTTCAGGCGGCGGCCGCCAGGCTGATTCGTGACGCCAGGGGCGACCCGCGCTCCACCAGTGCCTTGACGTATTGAGCCTCGTTGTACGGCGTACGTTC